>NZ_JBQCWY010000518.1:0-2176 GCF_051956955.1 Neisseria sp. P0021.S005
ACATAACCCTGATTGAAAGAAGTCCTTTAGAAGTGTTGCAAAATCCGCCGTATGACGGCCGTGAAATCGCACTGACGCACTTGTCGCGCGAAATCATGCAGCGATTGGGTATGTGGGATTTGATTCCAAAAGACGAAATTTATCCTTTGCGCGATGCCAAAGTGTTGAACGGTCATTCCGATTACCAGCTCCACTTCCCGCAACCGACAGAGGCACGCGGTGAGCCTGCGGACTGCTTGGGCTATTTGATTTCCAATCACAACATCCGTAAAGCCGCTTATGAAGTCGTGTCCAAATTGGATAACGTCAAAATCTTGACCGGCACCAATGTTAAAGAAGTTAAAACTTCCGACAATGAGGCGCAAGTTATTTTGGAAAGCGGCGAAGTATTGACCGGCCGTCTGTTGTTGGCCGCCGATAGCCGCTTCTCGCAAACGCGCCGTCAATTGGGCATTTCTTCCGATATGCACGATTACAGCCGCACTATGTTTGTGTGCCGCATGAAGCATACTTTGTCTAATCTGCATACCGCATATGAATGCTTCCACTACGGCCGTACCATTGCGTTGCTGCCTTTGGAAGAGCATTTAACCAATACGGTGATTACGGTGGACAGCGATAAAGCCGAGACGATTAAAAACATGTCGCCGGAAGAGTTGGCAGCCAGCGTGAAAGAGCAACTCAAAGGCCGTTTGGGTGATATGGAATTGGTCAGCACCATTCACAATTATCCTTTGGTCGGCATGATTGCCCAACGTTTCTACGGCAAACGCAGCGCGTTGATCGGCGATGCCGCAGTCGGTATGCATCCGGTTACTGCGCACGGTTTCAACTTGGGTCTGGCAAGTGCCGATCTTTTGGCTAAATTGGTTCTTGAAGCCGAGCAACGCGGTCAGGATATTGGTGCGAAGAGCCTGCTGGAAAAATACAGCACCAAGCATATGCTACACGCCCATCCGATTTACCACGGCACCAATATGCTGCTGAAACTCTTTACCAATGAAACTGCTCCGGCAAAACTGCTGCGCGGTTTGGTATTGCGTGCAAGCAATAACTTCCCGCCGCTGAAAAAACTGATTACCAAACAATTAACCGGTTAATTGTTTAAAACATAAAAGGCCGTCTGAACGATTAAAGTTTCAGACGGCCTTGTTTTTTATCTACTGCTTATTTGGCTAAAACCGATTCGGGCATTTCTTGACGGACGTTTAAGGAAGTCAGTTTTTTGGTCAAGATGCTCAATACGATGCCGTAGGCAGGCAGGAAGAAGAGGGTGCAGATGGCAAGTTTGAATAGATAGTCGACAAATGCGATGCCTTGCCAGTTTGCCGCCATAAATTCATCGTTGCTCGCATAAAAGGCAACGGCGAAAAACACCAGCGTATCCAAAGCGTTGCCGACAACGGTAGAAGCTGTGGGGGCAATCCACCATGATTTTAGACGGCGTAATCTGTTGAACACGAAAATATCGAGGATTTGCCCGAGCGCATAGGCAGAAAAGCTGGCCAATGCGATACGGCCGACGAAGGTGTTAAATTCGGCTAAAGATGCCCAGCCTGTCCAGTTGCCGTCATGAAAGAGGACGGAGAAGACGTAAGAGAGCAGCAGGGCGGGGAACATCACCCAAAAAATAATCCGTCTCGCCAACGGTGCGCCGAAAATGCGCACGGTCAGGTCGGTTGCGAGGAAGATAAAGGGGAAGGAAAATGCGCCCCAAGTGGTAAAGATACTGAAAATTTGAAAGGGGAACTGCACCAGATAGTTGCTGGCGGCGATAATAAAAATATGGAAAAGCACCAGCCAGAAGAGCGCTTTCTTCTGCTGTGCGGCAGTAAATTCGTACATGGAAATCTTTCGGAAGTTTTTTCAGACGGCATGAAGCCTTGCGAGACCGTGCAATAGAGAAAGTCTTGCAATGAAAAGGGCGTTAGGCCGTCTGAATAGGATTATTGTGCATCGTGCTCAAACAGGCGTTTGCGTGCCAAAGCTTCAAACTCTGTGCCTGCTTTGCCGTAGTTGGCAAACGGATGAATGGCGATGCCGCCGCGCGGTGTGAATTCGCCGAATACTTCGATGTATTTCGGATCCATCAGGGCGATGAGGTCTTTCATGATGATGTTGACGCAGTCTTCATGGAAGTCGCCGTGGTTGCGGAAGCTGAAGAGATAGAGTTTCA
>NZ_JBQCWY010000519.1:0-2176 GCF_051956955.1 Neisseria sp. P0021.S005
GAAGAAATGGCATGGTTCAGGCCGGAAGATGAACGCGACAATGCCGCCGTTGCGCCGAAAAGCGTCGTGGTCGGACGCAGCCGATTTAATTGGGCCAAAGATTGCCGTCCGGAAATACCGTGGGGCAAAACCGTTATTTATGAAGCCCATGTCAAAGGGGTGACCAAGCAATTCCCTGATTTGAAGTATGCAGGCACTTATAAAGCCTTGTGCGATAAACGGGTTTTGGCCTATTTGCAAGAATTGGGGGTAACGACGGTCGAGCTGCTGCCGATTCATTTTCATCTGGATGAATACCATCTTCAGCAGATGGGCTTGAGCAATTATTGGGGCTACAACACTTATTCCCATTTTGCCGTTGAGCCGTCTTATGCCGACAATCCCGAACGTGCGGCGGCAGAATTTAAACAAGCGGTCAAAGCCCTGCATCAGGCAGGTTTGGAAGTGATTTTAGATGTTGTGTACAACCACACGGCCGAGCAGGACGACAAAGGCCCGATGCTGTGTCAGCGCGGTATCGACAACACCTTATGGTATTGGCACACCCCTTACGGCAATTATGAAAACTGGTCGGGTTGCGGCAATACGCTCAATATTGTCCGGCGCGACGTTACCCGTTGGGCGGCAGACAGCCTGCGCTATTGGGCGGAAGAGTTTCATATCGACGGCTTTCGTTTCGATTTGGGAACCGTATTGGGACGCGAACCCGATTTCCAATCGTACGGCCGTTTTTTCCAAGTCCTGTATCAAGATCCTGTGTTGGCCGGTTTGAAGCTGATTGTCGAAGCATGGGACATCGGCGAGGGCGGCTATCACTTGGGTAATTTCCCGCAACCTTTTGCCGAATGGAACGGCCGTTTCCGCGATGACATGCGCGCGTTTTGGTCATGGGAAAGCGGCAATTTGGGCGCATTTGCCGAACGCTTGGCCGGGTCGTCCGATATTTTCAACCACAGCGGCCGCCACCCGTCCGCCAGCATCAACTTCATTACTGCACACGACGGCTTCACTCTGCGTGATTTGGTCAGCTATAACGAAAAACACAACGAAGCTAACGGCGAAAACAACCGCGACGGGCATAATGAAAACATCAGCTACAACCACGGCGTAGAAGGCGAAACCGATGATGAAGAGGTTTTGCAAAATCGTGAATACACCTCCAAAGCGCTGCTTGCCTCCTTATTTTTATCCAACGGTACGCCCATGCTTTTGGCAGGCGATGAGTTCGGCAACAGTCAGCAAGGCAACAACAACAGCTACTGCCAAGATAATCCGATTACATGGTTGGATTGGCAAAATGAGCCTCATGAGTTGCAAAATTACACTCAAGCGCTGATACGCGTACGCAGCCAAATCAAGCTTCTGACAGATGATTGCTGGTGGGAAAAAGAGCGTGTGCAATGGCTCAATGCGGATGGCAGCCCGATGACCGAATATTGTTGGCACAACAGGGGCAGCAAGGCAATTCAGGTTGTTTTGGACGATGAATGGCTGCTGTTGGTCAATGCCAAACGTAGTCGTCAGTTATTTAACCTGCCTCAAGGCAATTGGGAAATTTCTTGCGTACCATCTGAGAAATTTAATTACGAAGAGGCTGGGAAATGTGTTGTTGAGCATATGGGGATTTGGATTTTACATAAAACAAATTAAATGAGAATTAAACTATTGGTTGATTAACTCTTTGATATTTTGTCAGTATTTTCTGATTTGTAGCTTAGTGGTATAAATTGAAAATGCCAATAAGATGATGAATGGTTTAATTGTTAATTAAATGTTTTATAAAGAAAAATATATCCTTTTTTTGAATCTTTCCGCTATAATCTCCTTGGTTTGTAACAAATCTACGCACCATTCCTTTCAGACGGCCTGTTGCCGTTGTCAGGCCGTCTGAAAACCGAGTTTCGTTGTTTTTAATAAAACCATCAGGCGCGTTGTCCAGTGCCTCACGCTAGAGAAAGGCTTCCATGGCTAAGAAAAAACTCCCCATCTCCGGTTACGATTATGTAATGCCTAAACCGGACGCCGAAACCATCCGTAAATCCATCGTTTACAAGCTGATTTTCATCTTGGGCGTAGATCCGAAGGAGGCAACTTCACACCAATGGCTCAACGCCGCCATGCTTGCCGCGCGTGACCTGATTGCGGAAGATTTCCTCAAAACACGCCGCGCCCACAT
>NZ_JBQCWY010000520.1:0-2175 GCF_051956955.1 Neisseria sp. P0021.S005
TCGTGGATGACGAAGAAGGTTTTTTTAAGGTTGCGCGGCAGAGCCAGCAGGGTTTCCAAGTTCATTTTATATTTCTTGTGTCTGAGTGTTGTAATGTGGCTTGGTACGGATTGTTTGAAGCAGGCTGTTTTATTTTTTCAGACGGCCTGAAGTTGCAGGCCGTCTGAAAATGATTATGCCGTGGCTTCAGCCAATACGGCTTCGATGTTTTCTTTGCAGAACGCAATTTCTTCATCGGTCAGGGTTGGGTGCACCAAGAACATCAGGCTGGTGTCGCCCAGTTGGACAGCGTTTTTCAGTCGCTCTTTCGGACGCCAAGGCGTGTTGTCGAAGGCTTTTTCCAAATACACTTCGGAGCAGCTGCCTTGATAGCAGGGGACTTTGCGCGCGTTCAATTCGCTGACGATGCGGTCGCGCGTCCAGCCGTCTTTCAGGTGTTCGGGTTTGACGAAAACGTAGAACTTGTATTGCGCGTGTTCGATGTAGTCGGCCACTTTAACCAAACGGATGCTGGCAAATTTGCCCAAGCTTTCAGCCAGTTTGGCGGCGTGCGCTTGGCGGCGTGCTGTCCATTCGGGCATGCGTTTGAGCTGGATGCGGCCGATGACCGCCTGCATTTCCAACATGCGCCAGTTGGTACCGAAGCTTTCGTGCAGCCAGCGGAAACCGGGTGCGTGTTCGCGGTGGTACACGGCATCGTAGCTTTTGCCGTGGTCTTTGTACGACCACATTTTGCTCCACAGCGCTTTGTCGTTGGTGGTTACCATACCGCCTTCGCCGCCGGTGGTCATGATTTTGTCTTGGCAGAACGACCAAGCACCGACGTGGCCGATAGAGCCGACGGATTTGCCTTTGTATTTCGCACCGTGGGCTTGGGCGCAGTCTTCGATAACCCACAAGTTATGTTCTTTTGCCAAAGCCATGATGTCGTCCATTTCGGCAGGCATCCCAGCAAGGTGAACCACGATGATGGCTTTTGTGTTTGGCGTCAAAGCGACTTTGATGGTTTCGGCGCTGATGTTTTGGCTGTTCAAATCGACATCGGCGAAAACCGGATTTGCGCCGGCGGTCACGATGCAGGATGCGGAAGCCAAGAAAGTACGCGAAGTGACAATCACATCATCGCCTTGGCCGATACCCATTGCTTTGAGGGCTACGTCCAAAGCCAATGTACCGTTGGAAAGGGCGACGGCGTATTGAGTGCCGACAAAAGCAGCAAATTCTTTTTCAAATTCGCGACATTCCGTACCTGTCCAGTAGTTGACTTTGTTGGACAGCAGGACTTTGGAAACGGCATCGGCTTCTTCTTGAGTAAAGCTTGGCCATGGGGAGAGTGATGTATTAAGCATTTGTTTTTCCTGCGAAAAGACTGGTTGAGCCTTTGGGGGCGATTTCTTCCAGCAGTTGGCGATTGATCAGGGTGTATTTCTGACCGTTGATTTCGACGTATGCGCCGTCGTAAGGAGGGAACCAGAAGGCGCGGATTTTCTTCTCGATATTGTCGCCGTCGTGGATTTGCTTCATGGCTTCCATCTCGTCGCGGCTGACGTAGCGGCCACCAATGTTTGGCGTGGTTGGCAATTTGGTTTTCGACTCGATGGCGCGGGTGATGATGCGTCGTGCGAAATCTTCCAATGCCTGCATGGTTTTGCGTTCGAGCGATTGGGCGGTTTCTGTTTCGGCGTCGATAGGGAAACGGTCCACTTCGATAATTTCACCGGTATCGATGGAAGCGTCGACGTAGTGGGCAGTATTGCCCCATTCGTTCAGCTCGTCCATGATGGCCAGGTTGTAGCCGCCCGTGCCTTTGTATTCGGGCAACAGCGCAGGGTGGAAGTTGATCGTGCCCAAAGTCGGAATGCTCAGGAATTCATCACGCAGCTTGCGCCAGTAAAGGACGGACAAGCCCAAATCGTATTTCAGACGGCCTTCACGCATTGCTTCCAAAGCCGTATCGAAGGTGTACAGGGGCAGGCCCAATTCCTGTGCGGCAGCCGTGGTCGGCGAGCCTTGCAGATGGCTGTCGGTCAAAACGCCGACGATTTCGATATGGTCTTGTTTGGTCAAAAAACGAAGCAGGTTGGCGGAAACCTGTTTACGACCCATAAATAAGATTTTCATGGAGAAATGTCCCTTATGCATTTGCTTTTTCGGTGGCGGAAGTTGTCAGTGTAG
>NZ_JBQCWY010000521.1:0-2175 GCF_051956955.1 Neisseria sp. P0021.S005
GTTATTCCCTTTTTCTCGCCCGTAATCTTGATTCCGGCAAACTCAAGCCCGAAATTTTCCTGCCTATGCTGGACAAGGCGTTGACCGAAGCTGATTTTCAAGCTTTTGCCGATTGGGACAAAATCCGCGCGGAAGAAAACGAGGAAGAATTAGCGCGGCAGTTGCGCGAGTTGCGCCGTTATGTCGTGTCGCAGATTATCGTGCGCGATATCAACCGCATCAGCGATTTGAACGAAGTAACCCGTACGATTACGCTGTTTGCCGATTTTGCCGTGAATACTGCGTTAGACTTTTCTTACGCCTATTATCAGGATATGTATGGTACGCCGATCGGGCGTTATACGAAATCGCCGCAGTATTTGAGCGTGGTGGCGATGGGCAAGGCGGGCGGCTATGAGTTGAACGTGTCTTCCGACATCGACTTGATTTTCGTCTATCCCGAATCGGGCGACACCGACGGCAGGCGCGAACGGGGCAATCAGGAGTTTTTCACCAAAGTCGGGCAGAAATTGATTGCGCTGCTGAATGACATCACCGCCGACGGGCAGGTGTTCCGCGTCGATATGCGGCTGCGGCCGGACGGCGATTCGGGCGCGCTGGTGTTGAGTGAAACCGCGCTGGAACAATATTTGATTACGCAAGGGCGCGAATGGGAACGCTATGCGTGGTGCAAAGGCCGCGTGGTTACGCCGTATCCGAACGACATCAAAGCGCTGGTACGCCCCTTTGTGTTCCGCAAATATCTGGATTACAGCGCGTATGAAGCGATGCGCAACTTGCACCGCCAAATCCGCAGCGAAGTTAGCAAAAAAGGCATGGCGGACAACATCAAACTCGGCGCAGGCGGCATCCGTGAAGTTGAATTTATCGCCCAGATTTTCCAGATGATACGTGGCGGCCAAATGCGCGCGCTGCAACTGAAAGGCACGCAAGAAACGCTGAAGAAACTTGCCGAGCTGGGCATCATGCCGTCTGAAAACGTCGAAACCCTGCTTGCCGCCTACCGCTTCCTGCGCGACGTCGAACACCGACTGCAATACTGGGACGACCAGCAAACCCAAACCCTGCCTGCCTCACCCGAACAGCAGCAACTGCTCGCCGAAAGCATGGGTTTCGACAGCTACGCCGCCTTTTCAGACGACCTCAACATTCACCGCACCAAGGTCAATCAGTTGTTCAACGAAATTTTGAGCGAACCCGAAGAACAAACCCCCGACAATAGCGAATGGCAGTGGGTATGGCAGGAAAAGCCCGACGAAGAAGAGCGGCAAGGCCGTCTGAAAGAACACGGGTTCGATGCCGAAACCATCGCCGCAAGGCTAGACCAAATCCGGCACGGTCATAAATACCGCCACCTCTCCGCACACGCCCAGCCGCGTTTTGACGCCATTGTGCCGCTGTTCGTACAGGCGGCGGCCGAGCAACCCAATCCGACCGATACGCTGATGCGGCTGTTTGATTTCCTCGAAAACATCAGCCGCCGCTCCGCCTATCTCGCCTTCCTTAACGAACATCCGCAAACCTTGGCGCATCTGGCACAAATCATGAGCCAAAGCTCATGGGTGGCGGCGTATCTGAGCAAATACCCGATTCTGCTGGACGAACTCATCAGCGCCCAGCTTTTGGATACCACGTTTGACTGGCCGGCCCTTGCCGCCGCACTTTCAAACGACCTCAAAGCCTGCGGCGGCGATACTGAAGCGCAAATGGACACATTGCGCCATTTCCAACACGCCCAAGTCTTCCGCCTCGCCGTTCAAGACCTTGCCGAATTGTGGACGGTAGAATCACTTTCCGATCAACTCTCCGCACTTGCCGACACCATCCTCGCCGCCGCTGTGCCATGCGCGTGGGCGGATATGCCCAAAAAACACCGCGACACGCCGCAATTTGCCATCATCGGCTACGGCAAACTGGGCGGTAAAGAGCTCAGCTATTCCTCCGACCTCGACTTGGTCTATCTTTACGACGACCCGCATTCCGATGCAGGCGACGTTTACAGCCGCCTTGCCCGCCGCCTGACCAACTGGCTTTCCGCCGCCACCGGAGCAGGCAGCCTCTACGAAACCGACCTGCGCCTGCGCCCCAACGGCGACGCCGGCTTCCTCGCCCACAGCATCGCCGCCTTCGAAAAATACCAGCGCGAAAACGCCTGGACGTGGGAACACCAGTCCC
>NZ_JBQCWY010000522.1:0-2175 GCF_051956955.1 Neisseria sp. P0021.S005
GTTATTCCCTTTTTCTCGCCCGTAATCTTGATTCCGGCAAACTCAAGCCCGAAATTTTCCTGCCTATGCTGGACAAGGCGTTGACCGAAGCTGATTTTCAAGCTTTTGCCGATTGGGACAAAATCCGTGCGGAAGAAAACGAGGAAGAATTAGCGCGGCAGTTGCGCGAGTTGCGCCGTTATGTCGTGTCGCAGATTATCGTGCGCGATATCAACCGCATCAGTGATTTGAACGAAGTAACCCGCACAATTACGCTGTTTGCCGATTTTGCCGTCAATACCGCGTTGAACTTTTCCTACGCCTATTATCAGGACATGTACGGCACGCCGATCGGGCGTTATACGAAATCGCCACAACATTTGAGCGTGGTGGCAATGGGCAAGGCGGGCGGCTATGAGCTGAACGTGTCTTCCGACATCGATTTGATTTTCATCTATCCCGAATCGGGCGATACGGACGGCAGGCGCGAACGCGGCAATCAAGAGTTTTTCACCAAAGTCGGGCAGAAACTAATTGCGCTGCTGAACGACATTACCGCCGACGGGCAGGTGTTCCGCGTCGATATGCGGCTGCGGCCAGACGGCGATTCGGGCGCGCTGGTATTGAGCGAAACCGCGCTGGAGCAATACCTGATCACGCAGGGGCGCGAATGGGAACGCTATGCGTGGTGCAAAGGCCGCGTGGTTACGCCGTATCCGAACGACATCAAAGCGTTGGTGCGCCCCTTTGTGTTCCGCAAATATCTGGATTACAGCGCATATGAAGCAATGCGCAACCTGCACCGCCAAATCCGCAGCGAAGTCAGCAAAAAAGGCATGGCGGACAACATCAAACTCGGCGCGGGCGGCATCCGCGAAGTCGAATTTATCGCCCAGATTTTCCAGATGATACGCGGCGGGCAAATGCGCGCGCTGCAACTGAAAGGCACGCAGGAAACGCTGAAGAAACTTGCCGAGCTGGGCATCATGCCGTCTGAAAACGTCGAAACCCTGCTTGCCGCCTACCGCTTCCTGCGCGACGTCGAACACCGCCTGCAATACTGGGACGACCAGCAAACCCAAACCCTGCCCACCTCGCCCGAACAGCAACAACTGCTCGCCGAAAGCATGGGTTTCGACAGCTACGCCGCCTTTTCAGACGACCTCAACATTCACCGCACCAAGGTCAATCAGTTGTTCAACGAAATTTTAAGCGAACCCGAAGAGCAAACTCCCGACAACAGCGAATGGCAATGGGCATGGCAGGATAAACCCGACGAAGAAGAGCGGCTAGGCCGTCTGAAAGAATATGGGTTTGATGCCGAAACCATCGCCGCAAGGCTAGACCAAATCCGGTACGGCCATAAATACCGCCACCTTTCCGCACACGCCCAGCCGCGTTTCGACGCGATTGTGCCGCTGTTCGTGCAGGCAGCGGCCGAGCAACCCAACCCGACCGATACATTAATGCGGCTGTTTGACTTCCTCGAAAACATCAGCCGCCGCTCCGCCTATCTCGCCTTCCTCAACGAACATCCGCAAACCCTGGCGCAACTGGCGCAGATTATGAGCCAAAGCTCATGGGTGGCGGCGTATCTGAGCAAATACCCAATTCTGCTGGACGAACTCATCAGCGCGCAGCTTTTGGATACCGCGTTCGACTGGCAAGCCCTTGCCGCCGCCCTTTCAGACGACATCAAAGCCTGCGGCGGCGACACCGAAGCGCAAATGGACACCCTGCGCCGCTTCCAGCACGCCCAAGTCTTCCGCCTCGCCGTCCAAGACCTCGCCGGACTGTGGACGGTAGAATCCCTCTCCGACCAACTTTCCGCCCTCGCCGACACCATCCTCGCCGCCGCCGTGTCGTGTGCGTGGGCGGATATGCCCAAAAAACACCGAGACACGCCGCAATTTGCCATCATCGGTTACGGCAAACTGGGCGGTAAAGAGCTCAGCTATTCCTCCGACCTCGACTTGGTCTATCTTTACGACGACCCTCATTCCGACGCAGGCGACGTTTACAGCCGCCTTGCTCGCCGGCTGACCAACTGGCTTTCCGCCGCCACCGGCGCAGGCAGCCTCTACGAAACCGACCTGCGCCTGCGCCCCAACGGCGACGCCGGCTTCCTCGCCCACAGCATCGCCGCCTTCGAAAAATACCAGCGCGAAAACGCCTGGACGTGGGAACACCAGTCCC
>NZ_JBQCWY010000523.1:0-2173 GCF_051956955.1 Neisseria sp. P0021.S005
CTTATACACATCTTATCCATATATTTTCCCAAACTAAAAAGGCCGTCTGAACTTGGTTTCAGACGGCCTTTTTCATGTCAAACCGACAATATCAATCGCCCATAACCTTGCCTTCGCGGCGCGGGTCGGCACCACCGAGCAAACCGTCTTTGCCGATTACAATGCCTTGTACGCCGGAATTCAAATCGCGGATTTGGACTTTGTA
Source organism: Neisseria sp. P0021.S005 (assembly GCF_051956955.1). Taxonomy (NCBI): domain Bacteria; kingdom Pseudomonadati; phylum Pseudomonadota; class Betaproteobacteria; order Neisseriales; family Neisseriaceae; genus Neisseria; species Neisseria sp. P0021.S005. The sequence goes on from NZ_JBQCWY010000523.1 coordinate 206, forward strand.
GCCCAATTTTTCCAACGCAGCCGCTTTATCCGCAGCCGCTGTTTTATCCTCAATTTCATACTGGCTGCCGCGATTGAGCATATTCGGCAGTAAAATTGCCGTCTGAATGTCCATACCCCAGTCGATATGCGCCACCAGTGTTTTAGCGACGAAACCGATAATGCGGCTGCCGCCCGGCGAACCGACCGCCATATAAGGTTTTCCGTCTTTCATCACAATGGTCGGTGCCATCGAAGAACGCGGACGTTTTCCACCGGCAACGCTGTTTGCCACCGTTTTACCGTCCTCTCCGACAGGATTGAAGGCAAAATCGGTTAATTCGTTGTTGAGCAGATAGCCGTTTGCCATCAGCCCCGAACCGAACGCGTTTTCAATCGAAGTCGTCATCGACACGACGTTGCCGTCTTTATCCACAACCACCAAATGGCTGGTGGACGGCAGCTCGACCGCCATGCCTTGCGCGTATTCCTTGCCGAACTTGCCTGCCTGAATAGTTTCCAATGCCTTGTCAGCCTTGCGGATTTCTTCGGCACGCGGTTTCAAATAAGCCTGAGAAATCATGGCTCGGGTCGGAACATTCACAAACGCAGGATCGCCGACATAATAATCGCGGTCGGCAAAAGCAATCCGTGACGCATCGCCTATCCAGCGCCAACTGTGAATATTTTCCGATCCCAACGCCCTCATATCCTGATTTTGTAAGACGCCCAAAATCTCACCCAAAGCAATCGCGCCCGAACTTGGCGCGCCCATGCCGCAAACTTCATATTCACGATACGGCGCGCAAACCGGTTGACGCTCGATAACTTGATAGTTTTTCAAATCCGCCATGCTGATTTTGCCGGGATTATCCACAGCACCGGTAACGGCACGGACAATATTTTGCGCCTGCATTCCCTGATAAAACGGCGCACTGCCTTTTTCCGCCAACAGGCGCACAGAACGCGAAAATTCAGGATTTTTCAAAACCGTTCCTGCAGCCAAAGGTTTGCCGTCAGGCAGGAAGTAAGCGGCGGTTTGCGGATAACGTTGCAAGGGGTCTAAATTTTGCTCGATGGATTTCGCCATACGCGGAGAAACAGCAAAACCTTGTTCCGCCAAAGTAATCGGTTTCTCAAACAAACTTGCCCACGGCAATTTGCCATAACGCTTGTGGACATCTTCCAGCAGCTTCGTAATCCCCGGCACACCGACCGAACGGCCGCCGACCACCGCTTTCATAAAGCCCATCGGTTTGCCGTTTTCATCCAAGAAAAGTTCCGGTGTTGCCGCTTTCGGCGCTGTTTCACGGGCATCAAACGTCGTCAGCTTTTTCGCCTTATTGTCCCAATACACCAGAAACGCACCGCCGCCCAATCCGGAAGACTACGGCTCAACCAGTCCCAAAGTTGTCTGCATGGCAATCATCGCATCTATCGCACTGCCGCCGCGCTTCAAAATTTCATAACCGGCTTCAGTTGCCAGCGGATTGGCAGACGCCGCCATATAATGCTTGGCGCGGATTAATTTCTGCTCCGTCAGCCCTGTTCCTTGCTCCGGCGCATGGTTATCCACAGATACAGAGGGCAGGGAAACTTGAGGCTTTTGAACCGGCTGTTGCGCACAAGCGGCCAAAATCAAAACGGATAACAGGTTAATACTAAAGGAAAACTTCATATGCACACCCTTATTGAAATATTTTCAGACGGCCTTTTCCCAGCTTAAATAAAAGGAAATATGAAAATAACTTGAAATAAAAAACCATTTGACTATTTCTCTAGTCAATCAGTTCCAATTGGAGAAGTATAAAACAGGCTAAGATTGTGCACAGGCAAAAAGTTACCCACAGAATAAAGCAGTAGGAAATTTTTATCCACATCTGCAAACAAGGCCGACAATACTTTATCCTCATCAAAAAATATCAGCTAAGTATTTGAAAAATTTTTGTAATCAAAGTTATCAACAAGCTGTGTCTGCACTCAATATCAT
>NZ_JBQCWY010000524.1:0-2169 GCF_051956955.1 Neisseria sp. P0021.S005
TTTCAGACGGCCTTCCGATTTATTTCCCGTAGAGAAACAACATGGCTTATCAAGTTCTTGCACGAAAATGGCGTCCGAAAACCTTTGCCGATTTGGTCGGTCAGGAACACGTCGTCAAAGCCCTGCGCAACGCGCTGGACGAAGGCCGTCTGCACCATGCCTATCTGCTGACAGGGACGCGCGGTGTGGGCAAGACCACGATTGCCAGGATTTTGGCCAAGAGCTTGAACTGCGAAAATGCCGTGCATGGCGAGCCGTGCGGTCAGTGTGAAAGCTGTACGCAAATCGACAGCGGCCGTTATGTGGACTTATTGGAAATCGACGCGGCATCGAATACCGGCATCGATAATATCCGCGAAGTATTGGAAAATGCGCAATACGCACCGACTGCGGGTAAATACAAAGTCTATATCATCGACGAAGTGCATATGCTTTCCAAAAGCGCGTTCAATGCCATGCTGAAGACTTTGGAAGAACCGCCTGAACACGTTAAATTCATTTTGGCGACCACCGATCCGCATAAAGTCCCCATTACCGTATTGAGCCGCTGTTTGCAGTTTGTTTTGCGCAACATGACAACCCAACAGGTTGCCGAGCATTTGGCACATGTCTTGGACCGTGAAAACGTTCCTTATCAGCCGCAGGCTTTGCAGCTTTTGGGACGTGCCGCCGCCGGTTCGATGCGCGATGCGTTGAGCCTTTTGGATCAGGCGATTGCCATGGGTTCGGGTAAAGTTGCCGAACAAGATGTCCGCCAGATGATCGGAGCGGTCGATAAACAATATTTGTTTGAATTGCTTGAAGGAATCATCAATCAAAACGGTGAGGCCTTGCTGGAAAAGGCTCAGGAAATGTCCGCCAGAGCGATTGGTTTTGACAGCGCCTTGGCAGAATTGGCTATGTTGTTGCAACGTTTGGCTTTGATTCAAACCATTCCTTCTGCCTTGGCAAATGACGACCCTGAGCGTGAAACTTTGCTGCGATTAAGTCAGGCTTTGAGTGGCGAGCAGGTTCAGCTTTATTATCAATGTGCTATTCATGGTAAACAGGATTTGCCGCTGGCTCCGGACGAGTATGCCGGTTTTGTCATGACGCTTTTGCGCATACTTGCATTTGCGCCGTTGGCTGCTTCGGGTTGCGATACGCAAAGTCAGATTGAACACACGGATTTGCATTCCGACCATCAGAAAGCTGAGGCCGAAAAAAAGCCTTTTCAGCTGCCGAAATCTGAACCGATAGCAGCACCGGTGGTTGAGAAAGAGGCTGTTCCGACCAAACAGGATATCGTTGAAAGGCCGTCTGAAGAAACTATTCAGTCTGCTCAACAACAGACGGATGTACCGCCTTGGGAAGACATGCCGAGCCAAGTATCGGCTGAGCCGCCTCAAATTCAAGCGGCGCAGAAGCAAGAAGCTGCGGAGCCATTGCCTGTTGCAAAAGTTCAGACGGCCCCTGAGCTGGAAGAATATCCGCACATGGATGAGGAAATTCCGCCTCCGTATTTTGATGAAGCATATACATATGAAGATTCGCATCATGCTGATGTGATGGAAGTACCACAGCCGGTTGTGTCTGAAGAAGAGGAGGGAGATGAAGAAGAGCTTCAGTTCGCTCCTTTGCCTGAGTTTAAAACTGAGAATTGGCACAGCATTATCGAACGCTTTGCCCGTAAATTAGGCGCGGCGCAGATGTTAGCGCAAAATGCGGCATGGACGAGTTATGATGCGGAAGCAGGTTTAATCATGCTGTCGTTGACGGATGAGGCCAAAGCTACTGCCAATAAAGAGCGCTTGGACAAAATCTGCCAGACGTTGAGCGAGGCTTACCATCTTGGCAATTTAAGGCTGCAAACTGAGCCTTGGCAGGATGATAAAGGCTGGGAAACGCCGGTGATGCGCCGCAAACGTATTCAAGAAGAAGGGCGGCAGCAGGCGCAAGATTTGCTGGAAGCGGATACAACGGCGCAGAAAATCTTGCAAACCTTTGAAGCGCAATGGCTGCCGGATTCTTTAGAGTTGGCAGGACATTCTTAAAATACTGATATACAAGGCCGTCTGAAAGGCAATAGCGTTTTTCAGACGGCATGAGTGAAACCCATTTATTCAAACCCATAGGAGTAAAACATGTTCGGAAAAGCCGGATTAGGCGGCCTGATGAAACAGGCTCAAC
>NZ_JBQCWY010000525.1:0-2167 GCF_051956955.1 Neisseria sp. P0021.S005
GTTTTGCCCACAAAAACGCGATTGTTGCCGGTATTTTTATTGCAACCCTGTTGAACCATCTTGTTTCAGCCGCACTCGGTGTCTGGCTGGCATCCGCTATTTCGCCCGAAGTCATGAAATGGGTGGTCGGCGGCAGTTTTATTGCGGTTGGATTATGGCTGCTGTTGCCGGATAAAGACGAAGACCCTGACGGCAAGTGGCTGAAATACGGCGCATTTACGGCGACGGTCGTCCTGTTTTTCTTGGCTGAAATCGGCGATAAAACGCAAATTGCGACGGTTCTTTTGGCGGCAAAATACCAATCTATCCTGCTGGTCGTGGTCGGCAGTATTGCCGGTTTGATGATTGCTTCTGTGCCTGCCGTGTATTTGGGCGAAATGCTGATGCGTAAAATTCCGGCCAAAGCAGTGCGTATTGCCGCATGTATCTTGTTCTGCCTGCTGGGTATTTTGACCCTGCTTGGCGACAGTATTGTGTTGAAGGCCGTCTGAAATGTGGGACATTGTTTTTGAACACAAAGATTTTGTGGTCATCAATAAGCCTTGCGGCGTATCGGTGCACAGCGAATCGGAAGGGAATGTTTGCCTGACTGCTTCGCTGGCGCAACAGCTCGGCGTTGAGCGCGTGTGGCTGGTTCACCGTTTGGACAAAGCCACCAGCGGCCTGTTGCTGTTTGCGCTCAACCGCGACAGCGCGACGGCTTTGTCGGCGCAATTTGCCGAGAAAACCATGCGTAAAACTTATTTGGCACTCGGTACGCACAAGCCGGCGAAAAAGCAGGGTTGGGTGAAAGGCAGTATGGCGCGTTCGCGGCGCGGTACATGGAAGCTGACGCGTGATGAGGATAATTTTGCCGTTACCCGTTTCAGCAGCCAAAGCCTGAAGCCCGGTTTGCGGCTGTTTGTGTTGTAACCGTTTACCGGCAAAACCCATCAGCTGCGCGTGGCCATGAAAAGCATAGGCAGTCCGATTTTGGGCGATACGCTGTATGGCGGCGATGAGGCGGAACATCTGTTTTTGCACGCTTGGCGTTTGGTTTTCGACTATCGCGGCGAGCATTTCGATATTCGGGTTGCGCCTGATAAAACATGGCCGTCTGAAATCGATTTGTCGGCGTGTTTGAACTCGGATGAGTCCGAATAGAAGCAGTGAAATTTTTGTGTATATTAAAAAAGGCCGTCTGAAAATTGTTCAGACGGCCTTTTGATTGTTTCAAGTTTACATTTCCAATTCGCTCAAGCCCGGCAAGTCGGCAAAACAGCGGTCATGCGTGATTTGGCAGAAGTTGTCCAGATAGCCTTTGTTGGCGTCTTCCGTACGAATGGCGGCATAAAGTTTGCTTTGTAGGCCGTCTGAAGTGATTTTGCGGTGGACGACGTAGCCTTTTTCCAAATACGGCATGACTGTCCAATAGGGCAGGGCGGCGATGCCGCGTTTGCTGGCAACTAATTGAATAATGGCGATAGTCAGCTCGCTGTGGCGGCGCGGCGGATTAATGCCTTTGGGCAGCAGCACTTTTTTGGGCAAATCCAGCATTTCGTCGGGGACGGGATAAGTAATCAGGGTTTCGTCGATAAAGTCTTCCGCTTCCCAAATGTCTTTGTCAGCAAGCGGGTGGTCTTCTGCGCAGATGCCGACCATTTCATAGGCAAACAGGGGGCGGTAGCTGATGCCGTTGAGCGGCTCGGCTTCGGAAACAATGGCGAGGTCGGCGCGGTGTTGCAGCAACAGTCCGACCGGATCGGCTTGGAAACCGGAAACGATGTCCAATTCAACTTGCGGCCATAAGGGGCGGAACTCACCCATGGCAGGCATCAGCCAGTCAAAGCAGGTATGGCATTCGACGGCAAGCCTGAGTTCGCCCGCTTCGCCTTCGATAATCCGTACCAGATCACGTTCGGCGGCGGCAACCTGCGGCAACAATTCGCGCGCCAGTTGCAATAGGCGCATACCGGCCGGAGTGAAGCGCAAAGGTGTGGATTTGCGTTCAAACAACGGCGTTTCGTAATAATTTTCCAAGGCGCGGATTTGGTGCGACAGGGCAGATTGGGTCAGGAAAACCCGTTTGGCGGCAAGGGAAACGCTGCCGGTTTCTTCTAAAGCCAGCAAGGTTTTGAGATGACGCAATTCGATAATAGAGTCCATGTGTTTTCAGACGGCCTGTGGG
>NZ_JBQCWY010000526.1:0-2165 GCF_051956955.1 Neisseria sp. P0021.S005
ACCTTGTGCATTGATGCTTTGCTCTGAATTTACGATTGCAAGCGATTATAACAAGCCTTGGTTTTTCGTGATTATTTTAAAGTATCGGCTCAAAAGGAGACACAATGAAGCCAGTAAATATCGGTCTTTTAGGTTTGGGTACAGTCGGTGGCGGTACGGCTACTGTATTGCAGGACAACGCTGCGGAAATCAGCCGCCGCTTGGGACGAGAAGTCCGTATTTCTGCTGTTTGTGATTTGAGCGAAGAAAAAGCCAAACAAATTTGCCCGAATGCTGCTTTTATCAAAGATCCGTTTGAGCTGGTTCAACATCAAGATGTTGATGTTGTTGTGGAATTGTTTGGCGGTACCGGTATTGCCAAAGATGCGGTATTGAAAGCGATTGAAAACGGCAAACACATTGTTACTGCCAATAAAAAACTACTGGCCGAATACGGCAATGAAATTTTCCCTTTGGCGGAAGAAAAAAATGTCATGGTGCAGTTTGAAGCTGCTGTTGCCGGCGGTATACCAATTATCAAGGCTTTGCGTGAAGGCTTGGCTGCGAACCAAATCCGCAGTATCGCCGGTATTATTAATGGTACCAGCAACTTCATTCTGACTGAAATGCGTGAAAAAGGCAGCGCGTTTGCAGACGTATTGAAAGAAGCTCAGGCTTTGGGCTATGCAGAAGCTGACCCCACTTTTGATATCGAAGGTCATGATGCCGGCCATAAAATTACGATTATGAGCGCATTGGCATTTGGTACGCCGATGAACTTTTCTGCCTGCTATTTGGAAGGCATCAGCAAACTCGACAGCCGCGATATCAAATACGCTGAACAACTTGGCTACCGTATCAAATTGTTGGGGATTACCCGTAAAACCGACAAAGGCATCGAGTTGCGCGTACACCCTACTCTGATTCCTGAAAGCCGTCTGCTGGCTAACGTTAACGGCGTGATGAATGCTGTCCGCGTCAATGCCGATATGGTTGGTGAAACCTTGTATTATGGTGCAGGCGCCGGTGCATTGCCAACGGCTTCTGCCGTGGTTGCCGATATCATTGATATTGCCCGCCTGATTGAAGCTGAGACTGACCATCGTGTCCCTCACTTGGCATTCCAACCTTCACAAGTTCAAGTGCAAAATATTCTGCCTATGGATGAAATCACCAGCAGCTACTATCTGCGCGTTCAAGCAACTGACGAACCAGGAACTTTGGGTCAAATTGCCGCACTCTTGGCCAAAGAAAATGTTTCTATCGAAGCTTTGATTCAAAAAGGCGTGATTAATCAAAGCACTGCTGAAATCGTGATTCTGACCCACACCACGGTGGAACACAATGTCAAACGCGCTATCGCAGCGATTGAGGCGTTGAGCTGCGTGGATGCTCCGATCACCATGATCCGCATGGAAAGCCTGCATGACTGAGCAACAAACGGAAAGGCCGTCTGAAGAACAACTGGCGGCCAGAAAGAAAGCCAAGGCAAAAATCCGCACCATCCGCATTTGGGCATGGATTATTTTGTCTTTGCTGGCTCTGACCGCCCTGCTCTCACAATGCGCCATGAACAAGCCGCAGATGAAGCAAAATGTGGTGGAATCTTGTGTGAAAAACATTCCTTTTGCTGAAAAATGGCAAACTGATTTGAAGGCAAAAGGTTTGGATGCGCAAAACGAGAAATTGGCTCAAGACTATTGTGTCTGCATGTGGGATCAGCCTTTAAGCAAACTCTCTGACGAGCAAATCCGAAACTTCGGCAAAATCAGCCCTGAGGAGCAACTCAAACTCTTGGGTGGCGCGGAAGCTTTTGAGGCACGCGATAAGCAATGCGTGGCTGATTTAAAGGCTGAGTAAACCAAAATTATCGGTTTAAGCCAAAGCTATAAGGCCGTCTGGACAACAGACGGCCTTTCTTATATTGAATAAATAGTAATAAGAATTGATTTCATTATATTTTAAGTTTAAGATAGCTTGGTTAATTGCTTTTCTATGGTTGTTGCCATGCGTTACCACTTTCCTATTGCCGTTGATATTTATGATTTTTTGTATACCGGCCGGTTTGACTATCTGGAAATCGGACAATCGGCAGAGTCTATTTTGCAGATGTTTCCTGCGCCTGATTGCGTCCCTAAAGGCTTGTTGGTACAAAAAGGCTGGAATATTTGGCTTTATGGCGATAT
>NZ_JBQCWY010000527.1:0-2162 GCF_051956955.1 Neisseria sp. P0021.S005
GGCGGCGATTGCGCTGTTGAAGAAACCGACGCTGGAAACCGCCGACCTGATGCAGTACATCCCAGCGCCCGACTTTGCCGGCGGCGGTCAAATCATCACGCCGGCGGACGAATTGCGCCGGATTTACGAAACCGGTAAGGGCAGCGTGCGCGTGCGTGCGCGTTACGAAATCGAGAAGCTGGCGCGCGGACAATGGCGCGTGATTGTGACCGAGCTGCCGCCGAACGCCAATTCCGCCAAAATCCTTGCCGAAATCGAAGAACAAACCAACCCGAAACCGAAAGCAGGCAAAAAGCAGCTGAACCAAGACCAGCTTAATACCAAAAAGCTGATGCTGGATTTAATCGACCGCGTGCGCGACGAGTCCGACGGCGAACATCCCGTGCGACTGGTGTTCGAGCCGAAATCCAGCCGCATTGATACGGATACCTTCATCAACACGCTGATGGCGCAAACTTCGCTGGAAGGCAATGTGTCCATGAACTTGGTGATGATGGGTTTGGACAACCGCCCCGCGCAGAAAAACCTGAAAACGATTTTGCAGGAATGGCTGGATTTCCGCGTTGTTACCGTAACACGTCGTCTGAAATTCCGCTTGAACCAAGTGGAAAAACGGCTGCACATCCTTGAAGGCCGTCTGAAAGTCTTTCTGCACATCGACGAAGTGATTAAAGTCATCCGCGAATCAGACGACCCGAAAGCCGATTTGATGGCGGTGTTCGGGCTGACCGAAATCCAAGCCGAAGACATTTTGGAAATCCGCCTGCGCCAGTTGGCACGTTTGGAAGGTTTCAAACTCGAAAAAGAATTGAACGAGTTGCGCGAAGAACAAGGCCGTCTGAATATCCTTTTGGGCGACGAAAACGAAAAGCGCAAGCTGATTATCAAAGAGATGCAGGCGGACATGAAGCAGTTCGGCGACGCGCGCCGCACGCTGGTGGAGGAGGCCGGACGCGCCGTGTTGACGCAGACTACCGCCGACGAACCCATCACGCTGATTTTGTCGGAAAAAGGCTGGATACGCAGCCGATCCGGACACAACCTTGATTTGAGCCAGACCGCGTTCAAAGAAGGCGACCGCCTCAAACAAACCCTCGAAGGCCGCACCGTTTTGCCTGTCATCATCTTGGATTCATTGGGCAGAACCTACACGCTCGATGCCGCCGAAATCCCCGGCGGACGCGGTGACGGCGTGCCGGTTTCATCGTTAGTCGAGCTGCAAAACGGTGCGAAACCCGTTGCCATGCTTACCGGTCAGCCCGAACAGCACTACCTGCTCTCAGGCAGTGGCGGCTACGGCTTCATCGCCAAACTGGGCGATATGGTCGGACGCGTGAAAGCAGGCAAAGTGGTAATGACCGTGGACAGCGGCGAAACCGTCCTGCTGCCCGTTGCCGTCTATGCATCTTCGCTCATCAATCCCGACTGCAAAATCGTACTGGCCAGCAGCGACCACCGCCTCTTGGCGTTTTCCATCGGCGAGCTTAAAGTCATGCCTAAAGGCCGCGGTTTGCAGCTGATGTCGTTGGCCGATGGTGCATCTTTGGAACACATTATGGTGACGACCTCTCCTGAGTTTACCGTTGTATCGGTCGGCCGCCGCAGCGCCGAGCATCAGGAAAAACTGCGGATTGCCGATATTGACGGCAAGCGCGGTAAAAAAGGCAAGGTATTGGAAATATCAGGCCATCTGAAAAGTTTGTCCTGAAACAAGAACAAATATATCTAAATAAATTAAATTTATACGACATTGCATGATAATAAAAAAGGTTCACTTATGAACAGAGCCAATCTTCAAGAACTGGGTAATCTGAGGGAGCGGATTCCCGGTGTAATCAACATTGCCCGAATAGCCATCGTCTTGCCGCTTTTGGTTTTGCACGCGTTCGGCAGCTACACGGGTGGCAACCTGATTGGCGTTTCGTTGCCGGCCGTTGAGTTTTATATCTGGGTAACGCTGTATTTCTTCCTGATTATGCTCTCCGTGCTCCGCCCGGGCTGGCAGTGGCAGTCTTTGGATTTGCCCAATGCCAGTGCCGTGGTCGACATCACCATGATGATGGTTTTGGTGTATATCTCCGGCGGTACGGCTTCTGGTTTCGGAATTTTGGTTTTGCCGTTTGTCGCCACGTCGTGTCTGCTCAGTTATGGCCACTATCCTA
>NZ_JBQCWY010000528.1:0-2160 GCF_051956955.1 Neisseria sp. P0021.S005
AAATTCCACCGTGGCGGCACGATTGAGCTCAAAGGTGCGGTCAACCTTGCCAACGCCAACCCCGATGTCGACGTGGACATCGTCTTCGACAAATACCGCACCCTCTCGCGTCCAAACCGCCAACTGCAGCTCTCCGGCGCGGCCAAAGTCCTCTACAATCCGGAAAAAGGCGTATCGCTCAACGGCACGCTCAACACCGACTACGGCAGGTTTGGTTCGCAAAAATCCTCCATGCCGACCCTCGACGACGACGTGGTCGTACTGGGCGAAACCAAAAAAGAAGCAACGGCCACCACGCCGATTAATATGAACCTTGTCTTGAACATCAACGACAATGTCCGTTTTGTCGGCTACGGCGCAGACGTTACCATCGGCGGCAAACTGTCCATCACATCACGTCCGGGCGAAGCCGTCCAAGGCGTCGGCACCGTGCGCGTTGTCAAAGGCCGCTACAAAGCCTACGGCCAAGACCTCGACATCACCAAAGGATCGGTTTCCTTTGTCGGCCCGCTGACCAATCCAAATCTTAACATCCGTGCCGAACGCCGCCTCTCCCCGGTCGGCGCTGGCGTCGAAGTCCTCGGCAGCCTCAACAATCCGCGCGTGACCTTGGTTGCCAAGGAAGCCATGAGCGAAAAAGACAAACTCTCCTGGCTCATCCTCAACCGTGCCAGCAGCGGCAGCGACGGCGATAACGCCACGCTCTCCGCGGCCGCCAGCGCACTGCTTGCCGGCCAAGTCAACGACCGCATCGGCCTTGTGGATGATTTGGGCTTTACCAGCAAACGCAGCCGCAACGCCCAAACAGGCGAGCTCAACCCTGCCGAACAAGTCCTGACCGTCGGCAAACAGCTCACCAACAACCTCTACGCAGGTTACGAATATGGCATTTCCAGCGCCGAACAATCCGTCAAACTCGTGTACCAACTGACCCGCGCCATCCAAGCCGTTGCCCGCATCGGCACGCGCTCCTCCGGCGGCGAGTTGAAATACACCATCCGCTTTGACAACTGGTTCGGCAAAGACGAACCCGAGCCGGAAGAACAACACTAAAAGCCGTGAAAAAGGCCGTCTGAAATTCATCTTTCAGACGGCCTTTATCTTGTTCTACCGTATTAGAATCTTCAGCCATGCCTCAAAAAACAAAGGCCAACGGCGCAAGTTTAAAAATAAATGCAGCTAAAAAAGTGAACGGCAAACCATGGCTTATTCCAAGTTAGCAATAAATAAAGCAGATGCAAAAAGGCCGTCTGAAACTGACAGGGGTAGGTTTCAGACGGCTTTTTTTGAATCATCGAAACAACTTATGCATGGCATTGCTAATTAATTCGAGCTGTTTCTTATATTCGCGGCAACGGGGGCAGAGCGACAGGTGGACGGCAAGGGCAATGCGGTTAAAAAGACTGAGATGCACTTGGTCTTGCTGTTTGGAAATCAGATCGGTTATTTTGCGGCATTTTTTCATGGCGTTTTCCTGTCAGGCATGGGAGAACCATTTGATTTGCAGGCACTGGCGCAAGGTTTCGCGCGCACGGTGCATGATGGTGTAATAGTTGGCATGGCTGATGCCGCATTGTTCGCGGATTTCATCGCTTGAAAAGCCGAGAATCTCTTTCATGGTAAACACGCGGGCGGTGTTTTCCGGCAGATGGTAGAGGCAGGTCTGCAAAACTTGGTAGAACTCTTTATTGTTCAAACTGGCTTCGGGCGAGTCCCAACCCTGAGGCTGTCCTTCGTCCGTCCAATGCCCGTCGGCGGCAAAATGTCCTTCAAAGGCTTCATCCAAGGCTTCCTCGTCGCGCGTGATGAAAACTTGGCGTTGCCGTCCGATTTGGCGCAGGCAGTCGGTAATTTTGTTTTTTAAGATTGCAAACAGCCAGCTGCTCACTTGGGCGTCGCCTTTGAAACCCTCGGCCGCACGGTAGGCAGAAAGCATGGTTTCCTGTACGAGGTCTTCCGCCAAATCGGGGCGGTCGGGCAGCTGGATATGGGCAAAGCGCAGCAGCAGTTTGCGGGATTCGGCAAGCTCGGCATCGGTCAGTTCGGGTAGGGCCATAATGTATCAGTATGAAATGAATGATCAATATACTTTTGATTTTACGCTGATACGGCAAGAGCATGCGATTGAATCTATAAACGATTTCAGTAGTATTTTTGTTT
>NZ_JBQCWY010000529.1:0-2153 GCF_051956955.1 Neisseria sp. P0021.S005
TGGCGTTGTGGGCGCGTTGTTTAACCGACTGGCGGGCACGTTTGCGGGCTTGTGCGCTGTTTGCCATATTGAATATCTCCTGAAAAATAAATTCTGTAAACGCGCAATTTTAAAGACAGATTTCCTTGTATGCAAGCTTTTTCTCTATAAACGCGCGCAAATCAGCCGTATTTTGCCCAAAAACGACAGCCGGTGCAACGCTTTTGGGAAAAAGATGATGTTGCTCTGCCTTATTTCAATAAAAATCAGATGGATATTGCTTTTCGTTTGCTTACGTTTCCATTACAATAGCCTAACTCTGCGCCGGGGTGTTTATGGGGTGCAGGGTTTCTTATTTATTGACATTAACCACTCTTTCATCAGGAATCTGCCCGTATGAAAAAATCTGTATTAGCCGTATTGGCCGCATTGTCTTTGGCCGCGTGCGGCGGTGGCGAGAAAAAAGCCGAGCAACCTCAAGCAGGCAGCGCGCCTGCTGCCAATGCCGAGGCAGCCGCTACCGATACTTTGAATATCTACAACTGGTCAAACTACGTTGACGAAAGTACAGTCGAAGACTTCAAAAAAGCCAACAATTTGAAGCTGACTTACGATTTGTATGAAAACAACGAAACGCTGGAAGCCAAAATGCTGACCGGCAAATCCGGCTATGACTTGGTTGTGCCCGGTATTGCCTTCCTGCCGCGCCAAATTGAGGCAGGTGCATACCAAAAAATCAATAAGGATCTGATTCCGAACTACAAAAACATCGACCCTGAATTGCTGAAGATGTTGGAAACCGCCGACCCGGGCAATCAATACGCCGTTCCTTATTTCTCCGGTGTGAACACTTTGGCGATTACCGCGAAAGGCAAGGAGCTTTTGGGCGGAAAATTGCCTGAAAACGGCTGGGATTTGCTGTTCAAACCTGAATACACCAACAAGCTGAAATCTTGCGGCATCGCTTTGTGGGATACCCCGAGCGAAATGTTCCCAATCTTGTTGAACTACTTGGGTAAAGATCCTAAAGGCTCGAATCCTGAAGATTTGAAAGCGGCGGCAGAAGTGTTGAAAGCCATCCGTCCTGATGTAAAACGTTTCAGCCCTTCCATCATTGACGAATTGGCGCGCGGCGACATTTGCTTGGCGGCAGGTAACGGCGGCGACTTGAACTTGGCCAAAGCGCGTTCTGAAGAAGTGAAAAACAATGTCGGCATCGAAGTGTTGACTCCGAAAGGCATGGGCTTCTGGATTGAATCTTGGCTGATTCCGGCCGATGCGAAAAACATCGTCAATGCCCACAAATACATCAACTACACACTTGATCCCGAAGTGGCTGCGAAAAACGGTATTGCCGTAACCTTCGCACCGGCCAGCAAACCTGCACGCGAAAAAATGCCTGCCGAGCTGGTGAACACACGTTCTATTTTCCCGAACGAGCAAGACATGAAAGACGGTTTCGTTATGCCTCAAATGAGCGCAGATGCGAAAAAACTGTCTGTTAACTTGTGGCAAAAAATCAAAGTCGGTTCAAATTAATTGTGAGCTGATTGTTTGAAGCAAAGCAAAGGCCGTCTGAAATTTTTCAGACGGCCTTTTTTGATGTCCCAATCTTTATCGTTTCAAAGCCAAAGTCAATACGCCTGCGGTTACCAAGCCTAAGCCTATCCATTCCTGCGTACTTGGGCGTTCGTCTAAGAAAACGACGGCCATCAGGGCAACTAGGACCAGGCTGAATTTGTCGACGGGTGCGACTTGCGATGCGTTGCCCAGTTGCAGGGCTTTGAAGTAGGCAAGCCAAGATGCGCCGGTAGCGAGGCCGGATAGGATGAGGAATGTCCAGTTGCGGCCGGTAAAGCCGTTCACGCCCTGCCATTTGCCGGTGTAGGTTAAAAACAATACCAAGGCGGCGAGGATGACCAAGGTGCGGATAAATGTGGCGAAATCCGAATCTATGCCCTGTAAACCCATTTTGGCGAAAATGGCGGTCAATGAGGCGAAGCCTGCCGATGCCAATGCCCAAAATAGCCATGCGTTGCTGCTCATATTTTATTCCTTTGTTTCAAATTGTTGACAATATGAATCCGCTTGTTGATGAAATATCGAAATTTTCACTGCGGTTTGTCTTTGGAAAACGCTATAATAGAACTAATATTCTTTTTCTTCCAGCCGTC
>NZ_JBQCWY010000530.1:0-2149 GCF_051956955.1 Neisseria sp. P0021.S005
GGCAAATGTTTTATCAGGGTGATGTTGTGTTGCAGGTTTTTGCCGAAACCGAAGCCGGGGTCTAGTGTGATGCGTTCAGGGGCAATACCTGCTTGAACGCATTCTACCGCGCGTGCTTTTAAATAACGCGCGACTTCTTCGACGACATCTTGATATTGCGGATTAAGCTGCATGGTTTTGGGCAAACCCTGCATGTGCATGAGACACACGCCTGTATTCGGCTGTTGCGCCAACAATGCGACTGCGCCTTTATCACTCAATGCGGCAACATCGTTGATAATATCGACGCCACCTTGCGCCAAGGCTTTTTCCATAATCACCGTGCGGCGCGTGTCCAAGCTGACGGGAACATTCCACTTGGTGACTTCCGCCAAAACCGACTGCACCCTTGCCCATTCTTCTTCGAGAGAAACATCATCCGAACCCGGGCGGGTAGATTCGCCGCCGATATCGAGAATATCCGCGCCGTCTTTCAGCAGCTGCTCGGCATGTGCCAATGCTATTTGGACATTTTGCGAATAGGTGCCGCCATCGGAAAATGAATCGGGGGTCAGATTGACGATGCCCATGATTTTTGGTTTGTCTAAGGCGATTTCAAATCGGCCTGCCTGCCAAATGTGCGTGTTCATAATGCTTCCATTGATGAAATAATAGGATAGAGGCCGTCTGAAACTTTTCAGACGGCCTTTAGGTTTTGACTTCAAAACAGTCAATTACATTCCGCCGTAATTCGGTCCGCTTGCGCCTTCGGGACAAATCCAAGTGATGTTTTGCGTTGGGTCTTTGATGTCGCACGTTTTGCAGTGAACGCAGTTGGCGGCGTTGATTTGCATACGCGGACTGCCGTTTTCTTCGACGATTTCATATACGCCGGCCGGACAATAGCGGGTTTCGGGCGAGGCGTATTCTTTGTAGTTTACGTCTATCATGACCTGCGGATTTTTCAGCACCAAATGGTCGGGCTGATTTTCTTCGTGCGCAAGGTTGGCAAGGAAGACGCTGCTCAAACGGTCGAAGGTCAAAACTCCGTCGGGTTTCGGATAATCAATCGGCTTGCATTCGGCGGCTTTTTTGAGCTGCTCGTTGTCTTTGCCGTGATGTTTCAAGGTCCACGGGGCTTTGCCTCTAAAAATCATTTGGTCGATGCCGGTATAGATTGAGCCGAGGTAAACGCCCCATTTGAATGACGGACGGACATTGCGTGCGGCGTAAAGCTCTTGATACAGCCAGCTTTGTTCAAACCGTTGCTGATAATCCGCCGCCTCTTTGCCGCTGTCGAAACCCTCCACTTCTTCGAGGTTTTCCAACAAAGGGAACACGGCTTCTGCGGCAAGCATGGCGGATTTCATGGCCGTATGGATGCCTTTGATGCGCGGCATATTCAGGAAACCTGCGGCATCGCCGACCAAAACGCCGCCTCTGAACGAGAGTTTCGGCAGGCTTTGCAAACCGCCTTCAATCAGCGAACGCGCACCATAAGCGATACGGCGACCGCCTTCGAAGGTTTTGCGGATTTCAGGATGGGTTTTGAAACGTTGGAACTCTTCAAACGGCGACAGATAAGGGTTTTGATAATCCAAGCCGACCACAAAGCCGACAGCGACTTTGTTTTCGTCAAAATGATAAATAAACGATCCGCCATAGGTTTTGCTGTCCAACGGCCAGCCTGCGCTGTGCATAACCAAACCGGGCTGATGTTTTTCAGACGGCACTTCCCAAATTTCTTTAATGCCCAAGCCGTAAGTTTGCGGCTCGCTGTTTTGGTCGAGTTGGAAACGTTCGATGACTTGTTTGGAAAGCGAGCCGCGACAGCCTTCGGCAAACAGGGTTTGCTGCGCCCAAAGCTCCATGCCTGGCTGGAATGAATCGGTCGGTTCGCCGTCTTTGCCCACACCCATATTGCCGGTCGCAATACCTTTGACCGAACCGTCTTCGTGATACAGCACTTCGGCAGCGGCAAAGCCCGGATAGATTTCCACGCCCATATTTTCCGCCTGCTCTGCCAGCCAGCGCACGACTTCGCCCAAGCTGGCAATATAGTTCGCATGGTTGTCGAAATTCGGGGTAACCGGCAAGTTGAAGGCTTTTTTCTCGGTCAGGAACAAAACCCTGTCCTTCGTCACTGTACGCGTCAGCGGCGCGCCTTTTT
>NZ_JBQCWY010000531.1:0-2147 GCF_051956955.1 Neisseria sp. P0021.S005
AGGCAAAGGCAACAAGCGCCATCACCCATGCGGCAACGGGATACACCAGCTTGCGCCACCATGCGATGGCATAGACTTGGGTATTTTGGTTGTTTTTTTCCAGATGGTCGATGTAGGTGGTCAATTCACCAACAGACATTTGATCGGGCTTGACGAGCAATACATCCATCAGGTTGCGTTTGACGGAAATCGGCCAGTTTTCTTCAGCGGTAGTAGAAACCTCGACTTTATCTTCGCCCAATATACTGCGGCGGATATTTTTCAGCTGCCAACTACCGTCGGAATTCAAAACGGCTGATTCGGCTTCCGCCGCTTGGGTCAATTCGTTTTTATCGTTGCGTTCCCAAATTTTGATGCCCAAAAGCGTATGGTCGGGCAGCATTTCGCGCACGTTGATAATGCTGTTTTTTTCTTTCAGCCAAAGTCCGGTATTACCTGTACTGATTTTGCCGTTGATGGCGGCGGCTTTGATGTTTTCGGCTTTTTGACTCAGCGTGGGGGCAACCCATTCGCCAAGCGCAACGGTGGCAATGGCGAAAATCAAACCGAACTGCGACAGAATCAACAGCAGCTTTTTGGTGCTCATGCCACTGGCTTTGATAACGGTCAGCTCGCTGCCGGAAGCCAGTTGGCTGAGGGAAATCAGGCCGCCGATCAAAACGGCGAGCGGCATCAGTTCATATGCGCGCGCAGGCATCTGCATTAAAACATACTGCCCCAATTTTGCGCCGTTATAGCTGCCTTTTCCAAGATCGCCGACTTCGTTGATGATTTCAAAAAAGCTGTACAAAGCGAGGAAGGCAAGGAGGGCATAAATCGCCATAACCGCCATTTGACGGATGATGTAACGTGAAATCAGGTTCATTTTCCGCCTTTCAATGTCAGACTTTTGGCAACCGCCTGCCAGAAGGGTTGGCTAGGCATACTGCGTACGCGCAGCAGGACGACGGCAATCACAAACATGATGATGTGCATAGGCAGCAGTCCGAGCCAAAAATGGATTCTGCCGTCTTCTACAGCATTGCGCAGGAAGGTTAGCCCGTTTTGGTAAACCAAAAACAAACCGATGGCAATCAGGATATTGTAGGTATGGCCGCTGCGCGGATTGAAATAGGAAAGCGGTACGGCAAGCAGGCAGAGCAGGAGGACGCTGACGGTCAGCGAGATGCGCCACATCAATTCCGCTTGGTGTTGGGGATTGCTGCTGCCAATCAGTTGTGCGGTCGGAATGGTACGGCGGTGTGAAACAGGGTCGATGAGTTTCGGCGTGGTGCTGATAATCAGGCTGAGGTGTTGGAAAGAAACGCGGTTGTAATCGGCTTTGCCGGGCGTACCGCTGTAACGGTAGCCGTCGCGCAATTCAAGCGTACGTTTGTTGTCTGTCAGCGAAAAATTGCCCTCTTTGGCAAAAACGATGTTGTCGTTGCCGTTTTTGTCCTGCTCGCGCAGGAAGAGGTTTTTCATGATGCCGGATTCGGTATCGAAGGTTTCGACAAAATAAACCCTGCCGTTGCGCTTGCCCAAGCTATTGAACTCGCCGGCTTCCACCAAAGACAACTCCTGCTTCTGCTTCAAAATTTCGGCATATTCACGACTGCGCAACTCTGCCCACGGCATTACCCAAAGTTGCATGACGGCAATCAAAATGGCAAACGGCACGGCAAACTGCATAACCGGGCGTATCCATTGTTTCAATGCCAATCCGCAGGAGAGCCAAACCGACATTTCGCTGTCGCGCCAGTAGCGGGTCAATACGGTCAACGTACTGATAAATGCGGTCAACACCAGCAAAAGCGGGGTCATGCCGATGACCCAGAAGCCGACCAAGGCCAACACGGCATCGATGGCGACACGCCCGTCGGCTGCACGGCCAAGCAGGTTGATGGCCTGCGTGGACACCAATACCGCCAAGAGAACGACAAAGATGCCGACGGCGGTAAAGGAAAGTTCTTTAATAAAGTTTCTTTGGTAAATCATAAGATTGAGCGTGGTATACGGTTTATGGGAAACCTATATTTATTTAATAAGGCTTCAGACGGCATGACACAAATGGAGTACAATGATTTTCATCTGTTCGGACGGTTGGTCAACAGGCCGTCTGAACAACCGACAACCGTTCCAATCAGGAGAATAAACGTGAAATTTAG
>NZ_JBQCWY010000532.1:0-2139 GCF_051956955.1 Neisseria sp. P0021.S005
CGGTAAACGGCGCAGATTATTATTTGAGCCTGACCGAAGACAGTTGCAGCGTGCGCACGGCTAAAGCCAACGACCATCTGATTTTCAAACAATTTTTGGCTTTGGCAGAAAATCCGCCGCAAGGTTTGAACGCTGAATTGCGTGCCGATAATTTGTCGGAAGCCCCGTTGCCCATGCGTCAGATTTCCTACGCATGGCGCGCGTCCGGCAGTTCGAAAGAAACCTTGTTGACCGTCAAAACAACGTCGTCCGAGCATTTTCCGGTACAGGCTGTTTTTTATTTGACCCATCATTCTTACGACAATAAGGCCGCCGTTTTACCTTAGACCGGTTGACGATTGGAATATCAAATTAATAGCAACCGTTACTGCCGAATAAAGGCCGTCTGAAACATTATCAAACCAAACCACTCGAAAGTAAGCTATGCAAACCCTGACCATCATCCGCCCCGACGATATGCACTTACACCTGCGCGACGGCGACGCGCTCAAAGCTGTTGCCCCGTACACCGCCCGACAAATGGGCCGCGCGGTTATCATGCCCAACCTCAAACCGCCCGTCGTCAGCGTTGACGATGCCCAAGCCTACAAAGCGCGCATTATGGCCGCCCTGCCTGAAGGCAGTACCTTCCAGCCGTTGATGACGCTTTATTTGACCGACAACGCCACACCCGAACTCGTGCGCGAAGCCAAGGCTGCCGGTATCGTGGCTTTCAAACTCTATCCTGCGGGCGCGACCACCAACTCCGATTCCGGCGTGACCGACTTGTTCAAACTCATCCCCGTGTTGGAAGAAATGGCGAAACAGGGCATTTTGTTCTTGGTTCACGGCGAAGTGACCGATCCTGAAATCGATATTTTCGACCGCGAGGCCGCCTTTATCGAGCGCGTGATGAAACCGGTTTTGGCGCAAGTGCCGAATCTTAAAGTCGTGTTCGAACACATCACCACTGCCGAGGCCGCCCGACTGGTATTGGAAGCCAGCGATAATGTGGCTGCGTCCGTGACGCCGCAACACTTGCTGCTCAACCGCAACGACCTTTTGGTCGGCGGCGTGCGTCCTCATCATTTCTGCCTGCCTGTACTCAAACGTGAAACCCACCGTCAGGCTTTGGTTGCCGCCGTTACCGGCGATAAGGCGCACAAATTCTTCCTCGGCACAGACTCTGCGCCACATGCCAAAACTGCCAAAGAAAATGCTTGCGGTTGTGCCGGTATGTTCAGCGCGATGACCGCCATCGAGCTTTATGCCGAAGTGTTTGAGAAAGCAGGCGCGTTGGATAAACTGGAAGCCTTTGCTTCTAAAAATGGCCCGCGTTTCTACGGTCTGCCTGAAAATTCTGATACCATCACACTGGTCAAACAAACGCAAACCGTACCTGCCAGCGTACCTTACGGCGATGGCGAACTTGTACCGATGAGGGCCGGCGGTGAGATTGAATGGACGGTGCAATATTAAATTTGCCGTCAATAAGGCATAAAAAGAAACAACCTGCTTGAAAAGGCAGGTTGTTTTTTTATGGTCGTTCAGACGGCCTGTTATGGGGAGGAAAGACAGACGAGGCCGTCTGAAAACCGAATTATATTGTTTGTTTATTCGGTCAACATGGGTTTCAGTGCTTCCCAAGCCTGCGGCAGTTGGGTAAAGCCGTCCGAAGCCATCAAATGGCCGCCTTCGGGAATATGAGTAACAGGGCTTTTGAGTTTGGCCGCCATGTCCAAAGTCAGTTCGGGCGGAACATGGGTGTCATTGTCGGAAACCAGACAGTGTTTGGGCATGTCGATTTTGCGCAGGATGTTGAAATCGGGCGACGCTGCTTTAATGTAGGCATCGAGCGCAGGTAGGGGCGGCAGCGTATCGGCAAAACCGGCGGCAAGCAACAGGCCGCCGATTTTTTGCGGCTGTTGGCGGCTGAGGAAGTGAAGGAGGGTAATGCAGCCGAGGCTGTGGCCGACTAGGAAGGTATGGGCATCGGGCTTGCCAATGTGCTGGTCAAGGGTAAACTGCCACGAGGTCGTGCTTGGTTTGTCGGGATTGGGCATGGCGAGGGAGATTGCTTGTGCGCCGGTGCTTTTGATTTGGGCGCAAAGCCAGTCAAACCAGTTGCCGTGCGGATTGCCTTCAAAGCCATGTACGATA
>NZ_JBQCWY010000533.1:0-2135 GCF_051956955.1 Neisseria sp. P0021.S005
TGCTGGGCTATTTGTTTGCTTCGTTACCTTTGCTCAGTCCGTTGGTTAATGCGCTGGCTATTCCTTGGTTTTCTTGGGTGTTGACGCCGTTGGCTTTGCTGGGTTCGGTTTTTCCGTTTGAACTTGTTCAGTTGGTAGCGGCATTTTTGGCGGAATATACTTTACGCGGTTTGGTATGGCTGGCTACGGTATCACCTGAATTTGCCGTCGCAGCGGCGCCCATGCCTTTGCTGGTGTTGGCAATGATGGCGGCTTTGCTGTTATTGTTACCTAAAGGCATGGGCTTGAAACCTTGGGCATGTCTGGTTTTATTGGGTTTTGTGTTTTACCGTCCTGCCAAGCTGGAGGAGGGGGTGGCAAGGGTTACGGTGATGGATGCAGGGCAAGGTTTGTCGGTGTTGGTGCAAACGCGTAACCGCAATCTTTTGTTTGATACAGGAACGGAGCAAGTGGCGCAAACAGGTATTGTGCCGAGTTTGAACGCTATGGGTGTGCGTCGTTTGGACAGCCTGATTTTGTCGCACCATGATATTGACCATGACGGCGGTTTTCAAAGCGTATCGGCTGTCGGTACCGATAAATTGCTTGCCGGACAACCTGAGTTTTATCCGAATGCAGAGTTTTGCCAAGAAGACAAATGGCAATGGGACGGCGTAGATTTCGAGTTGCTCAGGCCGTCTGAAAATGCGGGTAAGGAAGATAATGATCAAAGCTGCGTATTGCGTGTCGTGGCAAACGGCAAAGCTTTGTTGATAACCGGCGATTTGGGCGTGAAGGGCGAGGCAGGTTTGATTGAGAAATACGGCAATGCGCTGTATAGCCAAGTGTTGGTATTGGGACATCACGGCAGCAGCACGGCTTCGTCAGGCAGCTTTTTGCATACGGTTTCGCCACAATATGCCGTGGCATCCAGCGGCTATGCCAATGCCTACAAACATCCGACCGTTGCCGTACAAAATCGTGTCCGCGCGCACGGCATTACTCTGTTGAGAACGGATTTGTCAGGCGCGTTGGTGTTTGCTTTGGGACAGGGCGATATATTTCAAGGCCGTCTGAAAAAGGATAAGTTTTATTGGCAGAAGAAACCGTTTGAGTAAAAAGGCTAAAAGGCCGTCTGAAAGACTTTTTCAGACGGCCTTAATATTTTTTATTGACGGGCATTATCCAAATTTTGTGTGAATCCAATTGTGGATAGTTTGGTTTGATATTTGATAATAAAGAATAAATTAATTGTGATGAAAAAATAGGCAGTATAAGAACAGGGTAATAATCACAAAGTTATTAGCAATTATCGGCTGATGGTTGATTCAAAGTTTAAGGCCGTCTGAACCTGATATTTCATGTTCAGACGGCCTTAAACTTATATAATATCCGACCCATCTGTTTAAAAAGGCAATCCCCATGAACACCATACGCACCAAAATTTGCGGTATTACCCGACCTGAAGACGCGCTGGCCGCTGCCGAATTGGGCGCGGATGCCATCGGGCTGGTGTTTTACGCCAAGAGTAAACGGGCAGTGAATATTGAGCAGGCGCAGGCGGTTGTGAAAAATCTGCCGCCGTTTGTATCGGTGGTGGCCTTGTTTGTGAATGAAAACGAGCAAACCATCCGCGAGATTCTGCGTCAGGTGCCGATAGATATGATTCAGTTTCATGGCGATGAAGACGATGATTTTTGCCGTCGGTTTGACCGCCCGTATTTGAAGGCCGTGCGTGTACAGTCCGCAGCCGATATTCAGACGGCCTGTGCCAAATTTCCGAATGCACGCGCCTTGTTGTTTGATGCTTATCATCCGACCGAATACGGCGGTACGGGACAAAGTTTCGATTGGACCATGTTGCACGGCAATATCGGCAAACCGTGGATACTTGCCGGCGGATTGACTGCGGAAAACGTTGCCGAAGCGGTAAAAATCAGTGGCGCGGCGGCGGTGGATGTGTCCGGCGGCGTGGAGATCTCCGGCGGGGTTAAGAGCAGGGAGAAAATGGCGGCGTTTATTCAGGCAGTAAAGGCCGTCTGAAAATTTGTTTGAATGAAAAACAACCGGAATACAGATATGCAAGAGTCAATCGTTGAGTCCCACCCCTTCGCAGCCTTGTTGCCTCCGCAGGCAACGGTCATGATGATGGGGAC
>NZ_JBQCWY010000534.1:0-2133 GCF_051956955.1 Neisseria sp. P0021.S005
GATAGGTGTTGAAGCCCATCATGGTAACGGCGCAATCGGCTACGGGGGTTTGGTATTTGCCGACCATTTGGTCGCGGTGGGTCATGCCGCCGACGCTGCGGTCGCCGATGGTAATCAGGAAGTTTTTAGCGGCTACGGTAGGCAGGCGCAGAACGCGGTAGGCGGCTTCGGTGATGTCGATATCGCCCGCGTTAAACGGTTTTTCAGACGGCGTAACCGTTTTGTCGCTGCGCGTGGTTTTGGGCGGTTTGCCGAGCAAGACGTTCAGCGGCAAATCGACGGGATTGTTGGAGAACAAATCGTCGCGCACTTGCAAATGGCCGTCGTCGGTCGCCGTGCCGACCACGGCAAACGGGCAGCGTTCACGTTCGCAGATGGCGCGGAAGGTATCCAAATCTTTTTCCAAAATGGACAATACATAACGCTCTTGCGATTCGTTGCACCAAATTTGCAACGGGTTGAGGCCGTGTTCTTCCAGCGGCACTTCGCGCAGTTTGAATACCGCGCCGCGTCCGGCATCGTTGACCAGTTCGGGGAAGGCGTTGGACAAGCCGCCCGCGCCGACGTCGTGGATGGAGATAATCGGGTTTTTGTCGCCGAGTTGCCAGCAACGGTCGATGACTTCTTGCGCGCGGCGTTCGATTTCGGGGTTGCCGCGTTGTACGGAGTTGAAGTCCAAAGAAGCGTCGTTTGTGCCGGTATCCATCGAAGAAGCCGCGCCGCCACCCAAGCCGATAAGCATGCCCGGGCCGCCCAGTTGGATCAGCAATGCGCCTTCAGGGATTTCGTCTTTATGCGTCTGCTGTGCCTGAATGCTGCCCAAACCGCCTGCAATCATAATCGGTTTGTGATAGCCGCGAACTTGTCCGTCAAACTTTTCTTCAAAGGTGCGGAAGTAGCCCAAGAGGTTCGGGCGGCCGAATTCGTTGTTGAACGCTGCGCCGCCAATCGGGCCTTCAATCATGATGTCTAAAGGAGAAGCAATATGGCCGGGTTTGCCGTAGGCTTGTTCCCAAGGCTGCTCTAGGCCCGGAATATTCAGGTTGGAGACGGTAAAGCCGGTCAAGCCTGCTTTTGGACGTGAGCCTTTGCCTGTTGCGCCTTCGTCGCGGATTTCACCGCCCGCACCCGTTGCCGCACCGGCAAACGGCGCGATGGCGGTTGGGTGGTTGTGTGTTTCCACTTTCATGATGATATGGGTGTCTTCTTCGTGGAAACGGTAGCCTTGGTTTTCCGCCGCATTTGGATAGAGGCGCTCGATTTTCGCGCCTTCAATCACGGATGAATTGTCTTTATAGGCAACGACTGTGCCTTCGGGATGCGCGTTGTGCGTGTCGCGTATCATGCCGAAGAGGGATTTCGATTGTTTTTCACCGTTGAGGATGAAGTCGGCGTTAAAGATTTTATGGCGGCAGTGTTCGCTGTTTGCCTGAGCGAACATCATCAATTCAACATCGGACGGATTGCGGTTTAAAGCCTGATAGTTTTCAACCAGATAATCGATTTCGTCGGCAGAAAGCGCCAAGCCCATTTCGGTATTGGCTTTGACCAAAGCCTCTTTACCGCCGCCCAATACATCTACGCTGGAGAAGGTTTCCGATTGGATATGGTGGAACAGTTGCGCCGCTGCATCGATGTCGGTCAACACGCTTTCGGTCATGCGGTCGTGCAACAGGGCTGCCCATTGTTGTTTTTGCCCATCGGTAAGCACACCTTCGAGCCATACTGCCATACCGCGTTCAATACGCTCAATACCTTCCAAACCGCAGTTTTCGGCGATATTGGTTGCTTTGGAAGCCCAAGGAGAAATGGTGCCCAAACGGGGCGTTACCAAAAATAAATGCAAGCCCTCGCGCGCTTTGGGCGTTTGTTCAACGCTTTGCGCTGCCAGTAAGGCTTGCAGTTTTTCGACTGTCGCGGCATCAAGTGCTTTTTCGCTACCGACAAAATACCAAAATTCGCTGCTTAATTTGACTTCGGGCAGGCCGAGGGCGGCTGCTTTTTGGAAGAGTTTTTCAACACGGAAATCGGAAAGGGCGGTTACACCGCGCAAGGGCAGAACAACAGACATGGATTCAGCTCACAAAATGCAGTTGGGGAATCCATTATTATACCTGAAAAATGCAATTTTGC
>NZ_JBQCWY010000535.1:0-2132 GCF_051956955.1 Neisseria sp. P0021.S005
GGAATCAAATCCCACATACCCAATCGCTGCATGATTTCGCGCGACAAGTGCGTCAGTGCGATTTCACGGCCGTCATACGGCGGATTTTGCAACACTTCTAAAGGACTTCTTTCAATCAGGGTTATGTTCAAACCGCTTCCGGCCAACTCTGCGGCAAAACTTAATCCGGCAGGGCCTGCGCCGACGACGAGAATATCACTGTGTAAGCTCATGGGAGGAATTCCTTGTATTCAACTGATACGGATTTTTTCAGACGGCCTTAAGTTTACTGTGTTTAGCTACATGAGGGTAAATCAAAGGCATTTGATAGATTATATAGAAAGCATTGATAGAATAAAACAAATGTTATCAATTGTAAGCGCGTTTTTACTTTGGCCTTAATATAAATCAAGCTTCACGACATACGGATTTTATCAAACGGACAAACATTCAGATAAACAAAAACCGCATTCCGAAAAGGGAATGCGGCTTTCAATCGTAAAACGATTATTCTTCAGAACCGGTGTAAGGACGGATGCTGACAGTTTTACGGTTCAGCGCGCCTTTGGTTTTGAATTCAACGTAACCGTCGACTTTAGCAAACAAAGTGTGGTCTTTGCCCATGCCTACGTTGTCACCTGCGTGGAATTTAGTACCGCGTTGACGAACGATGATGGAGCCTGCCGGGATCAGCTCGTTGCCGTAGGCTTTAACGCCCAAGCGTTTGGCTTCTGAATCGCGACCGTTGCGGGTGCTACCGCCTGCTTTTTTACTTGCCATTTGTAATACTCCTGAACTTACTTGAAATTAGGCGATTGCCACGATTTCGATTTGGGTGAAATTTTGGCGATGGCCTTGGCGTTTTTGGTAGTGTTTGCGACGACGCATTTTGAAAATGCGTACTTTCTCGCCACGACCATGAGCAACGACTTTGGCTGTTACTTTTGCGCCTTCGATAAAAGGTGCGCCTACTTTTACAGATTCGCCGTCAGCAATCATCAAAACTTCAGTCAGTTCGATTTGGCTGTCGAGTTCGGCTGGTATCTGTTCTACTTTCAATTTTTCGCCAACGGAAACTTTGTATTGTTTACCGCCGGTTTTTATGACCGCGTACATACTCAACTCCATGAGAATTAGGTTAACATTCCGCACACCATGTGCGAAACGAGCTATTCTATTTCTATTTGCCTATTTTGTCAAAATTTATTTTATTTACAACTGAAAAGGCCGTCTGAAAGATATGTTGCATGCTTTTTAACTGATATAATCACGCGCTGGATTGCTGATATCTTTATGCAACGTTATTACCCCGACCGAATGTACGGGTTTAAACAGATTCATTGGAGCCTCCGCTCCGTTTTATCAACAGAGAATGTTTTATGCTCGAAAACCTGCCTTACTTCCAACGCCACCTGCCCGATGACCTTGCCAAAGTGAACGCGGTCATCAACCAAGCTGTTCAATCCGATGTCGCGCTGATTTCGCAAATTGGCACATACATCATCAGCGCGGGCGGTAAGCGACTGCGTCCGATTATTACCATTTTGGCAGGCAAAGCAGTCGGGCATGACGATGAAAAGCTGTATTCGCTGGCAGCGATGGTGGAATTCATCCACACCTCCACCCTCCTGCACGACGATGTCGTTGACGAAAGTGAATTGCGCCGCGGCCGTAAAACCGCAAACAATCTCTTCGGCAACGCAGCGGCCGTTTTGGTCGGCGACTTCCTCTATACACGCGCCTTCCAACTGATGGTCGGTTCAGGCAGTATGCGTATATTGGAAGTGATGGCCGATGCGACCAACATCATCGCCGAAGGCGAAGTCATGCAGCTGATGAACATCGGCAATACGGATATTACCGAAGAGCAATACGTCCAAGTTATCCAATACAAAACAGCAAAATTGTTTGAAGCGGCCGCGCAAGTCGGCGCAATTTTGGGCAAGGCTTCCCCCGAACACGAGCAAGCCTTGAAAGACTACGGCATGTACGTCGGTACGGCTTTCCAAATCATTGACGATGTTTTGGACTATTCAGGCGAAACCGAAGAAATCGGCAAAAACGTCGGCGACGATTTGGCAGAAGGCAAACCTACCCTGCCATTGATTTACCTGATGCGAAACGGCTCCGAGCAGGCCGCCAACGATGTGCGC
>NZ_JBQCWY010000536.1:0-2129 GCF_051956955.1 Neisseria sp. P0021.S005
AGGTTTTTGTAGCTGTTGAGCGCGACGTATGAGTCGGCAGTACCCCAGCCGCCCCAGCGGTCGGAATCGAAGTAAATAAAGGAGCCAAGTTGCCATTTCAGCCATAAGTCGTTGTTGAGTCGTACTTCATCGGAGAGATAAAGACTGGAACTTTTATCGGAAATGGTTGTAGAGGTTACACTGGTTTTATTGTTGTGTTCGACCTCGGTCATGATGTAGATGGTGCCGCTCATTTTAGGTTCGGCGTGGGCGGCGCTTATGGAAGAGCCTATGAGGGCAGTGGCAATAAAGTAAGATAACTTCTTCATTTGATTCTCCTTTTTATGTCTTTTTCTTGCTTATGGCGAAAGAGTTCGGATAATCTTATTTGACAAATCATAAAAAATCAATACATTTGTAACTTATCGTAGGATAAATTGAAAAATAGTTTTCAGTTACGTATTTTTGTGTTAATTTGCCGACAATCTTAGACGGCTATTATTATTTCGATGGAATATGTGGTTTAAAACACTATTTTCATGGTTTGAAATAGATGATTTAACTATGCTGGAGAACTTCTAAATAAATGTAGTTGAGTGTAGTTTGAATAATTAGGCCGTCTGAAAAAGAAGAATACCCAAAAGAAGGAATGAAATATGGCCGGAAAAACCTATCCGCTGTTGGCTGCATCATTGGCTGCCGTATTCGCATTGTCGGCGTGCAGCCGCGATGTTAAGCCTGCTCCTGAGTTTAAACGTACCGATTATGAGCGCGTGGTGGTCAGCAACGGTGTTGAGCCGGGTACGCTGGATCCTCAAATGAGTGGCGATATGGCGGCCGGTGCGATTATCCGTCAGTTGATGGATGGTTTGGTCGGTACGGATGCCGAAGGTAAAACCATTCCTGCTTTGGCGGAAAAATGGGAGAGCGAGGGCGAGCGTATTTGGACCTTCCATCTGCGTGATGCCAAATGGAGCAATGGCGATCCGATTACCGCCGAAGATTTCGTGTACAGCTTTCGCCGTCTTGCCGATCCAGCCACCGGCGCACCTTTCGGCAGCTATTTGGTCGATGCCCAAGTGGAAAATGCGGAAGATATATTAAACGGCAAAGCCAAGCCTGAGACATTGGGTGTCAAGGCGTTGGACGCAAAAACCCTGCAATTTACGCTGATTGCGCCGGTACCTTATTTCCCCGATATGCTGATTCAGCAATTCACTTTCCCAGTTCATCGCGCCACTGTCGAAAAATACGGCAATAAGTGGACGCAGCCCGGTCATTATGTTTCCAGTGGCGCTTATCTGTTAACGGATTGGAAAGTCAACAGCCACATCAATATGGAACGTAATCCCAATTATTACGATAAAGACAAAGTGGCCATTCCAAAGGCGGTTTTTCTGTCAGGCAGCGGCGAGTACAACCGTTATCGCGCCAATGAAATTGATGTGACTTACGGCATTCCCAGCGATCAGGTCAAAGTGGCGGATATTGAGTTTCCAGGCCAAGTAAGACGCACGACTTCTTTGTGCAGCTGGTATTTGGAGCCGAACCACGAAGCGGCGCCGTTTAATGATCCGCGCGTCCGCAAGGCGCTCAATATGCTGACGCGCCGCGACATTGTCGTTAAAGTGGGCGGCCGCGGCGATACGCCTGCGTTCCAATTGACGCCGCCGCAAATGCAGGGCGTGATTCCCGTTTATCCTGAGTGGAAAGAGTGGACGCCTGAAAAACGCATCGAAACCGCGCGCAAACTGTTGAACGAAGCAGGCTACAACGATGACCATCCGCTTGAGTTCGATATTTTGTACAGCACCAGCGAAGCGTCCAAAAAACAAATTACTGCCGTGCAGTCGGTGTGGAAAGCCGCCATTCCGTTTATCCGTCCGACTTTGTCCAACGAGGAATGGAAAACTTATTTGGATACGCGCGCGCAAGGCAATTTCAAGGTTTCGTTCAGCGGCTGGTGTTCCGATTTCAACGATCCGGCGGGCATGCTCAATATCTTGAAATCCAACAACTCAAACAATGCATTCCGCTACAAAAGCGCGGCGTTTGATACATTTATGAACAATACGCTGAAAGATGGTGTCAGCAAGGAAGCGCGCAGCCAGCTCTATGCCGATGCGGAGAAGCAGCTTCAAGAAGACGCT
>NZ_JBQCWY010000537.1:0-2118 GCF_051956955.1 Neisseria sp. P0021.S005
CAACCACTTGCTCGTTCAGGGCGAATCGGAACGGGCCGAGATTTTCTTCTTGCGTCCACGCCCAAAGGGTAATTTCGATGGCGCTGTCGCCAAGGTTGGTAATGTATACGACGGCAGGTCGTTCTTCAGTTTGAACACACAATGGATGCTCGGTTGCCGCTCTCAATACGGCGGCTTTGGCGGCTTTCAAGTCGCAGGCGTAGTCGACGCCGACAACGACTTGGGCGCGGCACAGGGGCAGGGAGGAGCGGTTGGTGATGCTGTTGGTCATGACCACGCTGTTAGGCAGGACGACTTCTTCGTTGTCCGGCGTACTCAAAGAGGTCTGCACCATTTTGATTTCGCGGACGATGCCTTCAAAACCGTTGACGCGGATAAAGTCGCCGACTTTAAACGGACGGAACAGGATAATCAGCGCGCCGGCGGCGAAGTTGGACAGTTGGTCTTTCAAAGACAAAGCCACGGCCAAGCCTGCGCCACCGATCAGGGCGGTAACGGAAGTGGTCGGGATACCGAGTTTGCCCAGTGCCGCGATAATGATGAGGATCAGCAGGCCGATGTTGGCAACGTTGCCGAGGAAGCTGACCAGTGTTTTATCGACTTTGGCGCGTGTCAGCGCGGCTTTCATCAGTGTCACCACGCGCGTGGCGACCCAGCGGCCGATAAAGAAGATGGCTAAGGCGGCCAGCAGGTTGGTACCGAAAGACATGCCGGTTTGGGCGAGTTGTTCCCAGCCGGAGAACGAAGAGAGGACTTGAAGATCGAAATTCATAATTGTGTGTGCGTGTGAAGTTGTTTAAAAGGTCATTGTAAAACAAGGCCGTCTGAAAAACTAATGATTTGTTTTTTCAGACGGCCTTTAATCTTTCCTAAATTCTTTTCAGCTTAACGTAAAACGGTTTTGCTCCAACGGCTCACCCATTGTTTTTGTTTGGTGTTGATGTCGGCGCGGTTGGGGGAATCGCTGTGTTTCGGGGTTTGGGCGAACTCGAATATTTTGGGCAGCGGCGTGTTTTTGGCAGCCGGATAGACCCACATTTCGGCAGGCAGGGCTTTTTGCACGTCGCCGCTTTGCAGCCAGCTCACCAGTTTGGCTGCCAGTTCGGGTTGTTTTGCGCCTTTCAAAACGGCCGCGCCTTCAACTTGGCGGAATGTGCCGCCTTTGAGGAAGAGGTTGCCGGTGGGTGGGGTGCTGTATTTGCCTTTGGAGTAGTGGACTTCGGCCGCCGGGCTGGTGGCATAGCTGACCACGAGGGGATAGGCGCCGCCGTTTTGGGTGAAGTCGGTGTAGTAGGCTTCGCTCCAGCCTTTGGCAACTTTCACGCCGTTTTGGCGCATTTGCGCCCACCATTTGAACGCACCTTCTTCACCCATGCCGCCGATGTTGGCCAAGAGGAAGGAGAGGCCGGGCGAGGATGTGGCGGGAGACGGGGTTACCAGAAGGTTTTTATATTCCGGTTTGGTCAAATCTTGCAGGGTTTGCGGCAGGGGCAATTTTTTCTGTTCAAACCATTTTTTGTCGTAGTTGATGGCGACATAGGCGTAATCGACAGCCAGCGCATCGGGCAGGGAAGCGGTTACGGGTGCGGATTTGGGTTGGTTGGCGGCGAGGATGCCGGCGGCTTTGGCTTTGCCGATGTTGGCGTTGTCTAAACCGTAAACCGCATCGGCAATCGGGTTGGCCTTGCTCAAAATCAGCTTGTTGAGCATTTCGTTGCCACTGCCTGCCTTGATGACGGACACTTTGGCATCGTTGGCTTTTTCAAATTGTGCGATGACGGATTGTGGCAGGCTGAAGGATTTGTGCACGGCCAAACGCACTTCGGTTTGGGCGTACAGGTTTGCCGAAGCCAGCAACAGGGCCACGGCGGACAATTTCAGTTTCATTCTCTTTCCTTTAGTACGGGTAAAATACGAAATATCATAACAAAATCTGCATATCAAGGCACGATATGAATCATTCTCCCGTTTGGCTGTTTGACCTCGACAATACTTTGCACAATGCCGAAGCCGGCATTTTCTACATCATCAACCGCGCCATGACCGAATACATGGCAGGCCGTCTGAAACTTTCCGAAGAAGCCGCCTCCCACCTGCGCCAAGATTATTGGCACCGAT
>NZ_JBQCWY010000538.1:0-2118 GCF_051956955.1 Neisseria sp. P0021.S005
ACTGCACATTACCCCTGCCAATGCCCATGAATGCAAACACCTGTTGCCTTTGTTGGAAGGCCTATCCAAAGGTACGACCGTCTATGCCGACAAAGGCTACGACAGTAAGGAAAACCGGCAACATCTGAAAGAGCATCGGCTGCAGGACGGCATTATGCGCAAAGCCCACCGCAAACATCCGCTGTCGGAAGCACAAACCAAACGTAACCGATATTTATCAAAAACCCGTTATGTGGTCGAACAGAGCTTCGGTACGCTGCACCGTAAATTCCGCTATGCCCGGGCAGTCTATTTTGGTCTGCTCAAAGTAAGTGCACAAAGCCATCTGAAGGCGATGTGTTTGAACCTTTTGAAAGCGGCTAACAGGCTAAGTGTGCCTGTTGCCGCCTAAAAGGCGGCCGGATGCCTGATTATCGGGTATCCAAGGGGGATTAAGGGGGGTATTTGAGTAGAATCAGTGGATATTCGAAACAAAAACAGCCGAAAACCTGTGTTTAGGTTTCGGCTGTCGGGGGAAAGGAATTTTGCAAAGGTCTCGGCCTGATGTTGTTTAAAAAAGCTGGCAAAAATATTGTATTTAATCTCGTACAAACCCTGCAAAATCAAAGCCGCTCAAAAATAGAAACCTATTTTAAAAAGCAATCCATATTCCCACGTCTCTGTTGAAGCAGCAGATTATCATGTCCTTCATTCCGATTGCTGCATTAAACCGTTTCTAAAATACCCAATAAACAAAAATGCCGTCTGAAATACAACTTCCAGACGGCATTTTCAATCAAATACTACTTACCGGATTACAATTTCAAACCGGCCAGTTTAGCAGTATACGCATCCAAATCAGCGATTGGACGGGTAGCCACGCCGCTTTCCATTGCTGCTTTAGCAGTAGCTGTAGCAACGCGAGGCAACAGGCGGGAATCGAATGGGGTAGGAATCAGGTATTCCGCGCCGAATTCAAATTTCTTACCGTAAGCAGCAATCACTTCCTCAGGCACTTCTTCCATTGCCAAGTCAGCCAAAGCGTATACACAAGCGCGTTTCATTTCTTCGTTGATGGTGGTCGCGCCGACATCCAATGCGCCACGGAAGATGAATGGGAAGCACAATACGTTGTTTACTTGGTTCGGGAAGTCTGAGCGACCGGTACCGATTACCACATCCGGACGGGTTTCTTTTGCCAAAGGAGGCAGAATTTCCGGATTTGGGTTTGCCATAGCGAACACGATTGGTTTTTCGTTCATGGTATTCAGCATTTCAGGTGTCAGCAGGTTTGCGCCGGACAGACCCAAGAAGATGTCTTTACCTTTAACGGCATCAGCCAATACGCGTTGGCCGTTGTCTTCGATGGCGTAGAATTGTTTGGACTCGTCCATACGGTCTTTGTCTTCGCGGGTTTTATAAATCACGCCTTTGGAGTCGCAGACAGTTACGTTTTCACGTTTCAGCCCCAAATCCAGCAATTGGTTCAAGCAAGCGATCGCAGCGGCACCTGCACCGGAGCACACCAAAGTTGCTTCTTCGATTTTGCGGCCGGTATAACGCAAAGCGTTCAGTACAGCGGCAGCGGTAATGATGGCGGTACCGTGTTGGTCGTCGTGGAATACGGGGATTTTGCAGCGTTTGCGCAATTCGCGTTCGATGTAGAAGCACTCAGGCGCTTTGATGTCTTCGAGGTTGATACCGCCGAAAGTCGGTTCCAAAGAAGCGATGATGTCTACCAGTTTTTGCGGGTCTTTTTCATCGATTTCGATATCGAATACGTCAACGCCGGCGAATTTTTTGAACAATACGCCTTTGCCTTCCATTACAGGTTTGCCGGCCAATGCGCCGATGTTGCCCAAACCCAACACTGCGGTACCGTTGGAAATCACGGCAACCAAATTGCCTTTGGCAGTGTATTTGTAGGCAGTTTGAGGATCGGCATGGATTTCCATACAAGGAGCAGCTACGCCCGGAGAGTACGCCAACGCCAAGTCTTTAGAAGTAGCCAAAGATTTGGTTGGGGTAACGGAGATTTTGCCCGGCACGGGGAATTCGTGGAACTGCAGGGCGGCTTCTTTTAATGAATTTTCCATTTATCGATCCTGTTTGCGAGAGAGATTTTACAGCGAACAAGTC
>NZ_JBQCWY010000539.1:0-2115 GCF_051956955.1 Neisseria sp. P0021.S005
CAACCACTTGCTCGTTCAGGGCGAATCGGAACGGGCCGAGATTTTCTTCTTGCGTCCACGCCCAAAGGGTAATTTCGATGGCGCTGTCGCCAAGGTTGGTAATGTATACGACGGCAGGTCGTTCTTCGGTTTGAACACACAATGGATGCTCGGTTGCCGCTCTCAATACGGCGGCTTTGGCGGCTTTCAAGTCGCAGGCGTAATCGACGCCGACAACGACTTGGGCGCGGCACAGGGGCAGGGAGGAGCGGTTGGTGATGCTGTTAGTCATGACCACGCTGTTGGGTAGGACGACTTCTTCGTTGTCCGGCGTGCTCAAAGAGGTCTGCACCATTTTGATTTCTCGGACGATACCTTCAAAACCGTTGACGCGGATAAAGTCGCCGACTTTAAACGGGCGGAACAGGATAATCAGCACGCCGGCGGCGAAGTTGGACAGTTGGTCTTTCAAAGACAAAGCCACGGCCAAGCCTGCGCCACCGATCAAGGCGGTCACGGAAGTGGTCGGAATACCGAGTTTACCCAGTGCGGCGATGATGATGAGGATCAGCAGGCCGATGTTGGCGACGTTGCCGAGGAAGCTGACCAGCGTTTTATCGACTTTGGCGCGCGTCAGTGCGGTTTTCATCAGTGTCACCACGCGCGTGGTGACCCAGCGGCCGATAAAGAAGATGGCCAAGGCGGCCAGCAGGTTCGTGCCGAAAGACATGCCGGTTTGGGCGAGTTGTTCCCAACCGGAGAAGGGGGAGAGGGATTGAAGATCGAAATTCATAATTGTGTATGCGTGTGAAGTTGTTTAAAAGGTCATTGTAAAACAAGGCCGTCTGAAAAACTAATGATTTGTTTTTTCAGACGGCCTTGATGTGTTTTTAAGTTTTTCGGTTTAACGTAAAACGGTTTTGCTCCAACGGCTCACCCATTGTTTTTGTTTGGTGTTGATGTCGGCACGGTTGGGGGAATCGCTGTGTTTCGGGGTTTGGGCAAACTCGAATACTTTGGGCAGCGGCGTGTTTTTGACTGCCGGATAGACCCACATTTCGGCAGGCAGGGCTTTTTGCACTTCGCCGCTTTGCAGCCAGCTCACCAGTTTGGCTGCCAGCTCGGGTTGTTTTGCGCCTTTCAAAACGGCCGCGCCTTCAACTTGGCGGAATGTGCCACCTTTGAGGAAGAGGTTGCCGGTGGGCGGGGTGCTGTATTTGCCTTTGGAGTAGTGGACTTCGGCCGCCGGGCTGGTGGCATAGCTGACCACGAGGGGGTAGGCGCCGCCGTTTTGGGTGAAGTCGGTGTAGTAGGCTTCGCTCCAACCTTTGGCGACTTTCACGCCGTTTTGGCGCATTTGCGCCCACCATTTGAACGCGCCTTCTTCACCCATGCCGCCGATGTTGGCCAAGAGGAAGGAGAGGCCGGGCGATGATGTGGCGGGAGACGGGGTCACCAGAAGGTTTTTATATTCCGGTTTGGTCAGGTCTTGCAGGGTTTGCGGCAGAGGCAGTTTTTTCTGTTCAAACCATTTTTTGTCGTAGTTGATGGTGACATAGGCGTAATCGACGGCCAGCGCATCGGGCAGGGACGCGGTTACGGGCGCGGATTTGGGTTGGCTGGCGGCGAGGATGCCGGCGGCTTTGGCTTTGCCGATGTTGGCGTTGTCCAAACCGTAAACCGCATCGGCAATCGGGTTGGCTTTGCTCAAAATCAGCTTGTTGAGCATTTCGTTGCCACTGCCTGCCTTGATGACGGACACTTTGGCATCGTTGGCTTTTTCAAATTGCGCGATGACGGATTGGGGCAGGCTGAAGGATTTGTGCACGGCCAGACGCACTTCGGTTTGGGCGTACAGGTTTGCCGAAGCCAGCAACAGGGCGAGGGCGGACAATTTCAGTTTCATTCTCTTTCCTTTGTACGGGTAAAATACGAAATATCATAACAAAATCTGCATATCAAGGCACGATATGAATCATTCCCCCGTTTGGCTGTTTGACCTCGACAACACTTTGCACAATGCCGAAGCCGGCATTTTCTACATCATCAACCGCGCCATGACCGAATACATGGCAGGCCGTCTGAAACTTTCCGAAGAAGCCGCCTCCCACCTGCGCCAAGATTATTGGCACCGAT
>NZ_JBQCWY010000540.1:0-2107 GCF_051956955.1 Neisseria sp. P0021.S005
GGCAACCGATATTGCGCGGCTTGGTATTGACTTTTCGCCCGAAAAAAAGCGCGCATGCCTATGAAAAAGTTTGGTTTAAAGAAGGTTCGCCGCTTGAGGTTTACACACACCGCCAAGCAGAAGCCCTAGCCAAACATTTGCCCGATGTCATCGTCCGTCATGCCATGACTTACGGCAATCCAAGCGTTGCCGATGTTTTGGCGGAACTCAAAGCCCAAGGCGTGGGCAAATTGCTGGTCATCCCGCTCTATCCGCAATATGCCGGCTCTTCTACTGGCGCGGCTTTGGATAAAGTGTTTCAAGAGTTATTGCTGCAACGCAACCAAATGAGCGTCCGCACTGTCTCCCGTTATTACGACGATGCCGCCTATATTCAAGCCATGAAGCAGCATATTGAAGCCTATTGGGCCCAAAACGGACGCGGCGAAAAACTGATGTTGAGTTTCCACGGCATTCCGCAAAAGCATCACGACGACGGCGACCCCTATCCTGACGAGTGCCACCATACTGCCAAACTGTTGGCGCAAGCATTGGGCTTGTCCGAACAAGAATATATCGTTTCTTTCCAAAGCCAGTTTGGCAAATCCCAATGGATCAAGCCCAGCACGCAAGCCCTGTTTGATCAGCTGCCGAAACAAGGCACGACCAAACTCGACGTATTCTGCCCCGGCTTCCTGGCCGACTGCCTCGAAACCATGGAAGAAATCGCCATTATGGGACGCGAACAATTCCACGCCGCAGGCGGCAAAGAATACCGTTACATCCCCTGCCTCAACGATTCCGCCGACTGGATTGCCGCACTTGCACAATTAAGCCGGGCTAATCTGCAAGGCTGGATTTGACCTAAACCAAAGGCCGTCTGAAAAATCCACTTTCAGACGGCCTTTAGCGTTATCATCAAGCTATTAAAACGCAAACCAAGCGTGTAGCCATCAAAAATACTACTCAAAAAGGAACACATCATGACTGCACTCCGCACTATCCTGCTCCTTCTGACCGCACTCAGCATCCCAACCGCTTTTGCCGCCGATGCCACACTGATGAGCAAAGGACAAAAGATTTACGAAACCAACTGCGCCGCCTGCCACGGCAAAAAAGGTGAAGGCCGGGGTGCCATGTTCCCGCCTTTATTCCAGTCCGACTATATCAATAAAAAACCGCAAGTGCTGTTGCAAAGCATGACCAAAGGCATCAACGGCCCGATTAAAGTAAACGGCAAATCCTACAACGGCTTTATGCCTTCTACTGCCATCAATGATGCCGATGTTGCCGCCGTTGCCACTTACATCATGAACGCCTTCAATAATGGCGGCGGTACAATTACTGAAGCAGATGTCAAAAAATCTCACGGGAAAAAATAAAACGTCTCTCCCCTAAGGGCCGTCTGAACATTTCAGACGGCCTTTTCGATATGGAACACATTCTTATTTCCATATTTATGGTTACGCAACATCAACAAACATACGCAAAAAACCGTCAAATCAAAAAAAGCATATGCGTTTTGTGTTAAAGTAAACATTATTTAGCGGCTGTTTTGCGTCCAGGCCGTCTGAAAGGTTTTATGTCATGAACTTTTTCCGCAAGACTGTTTTATTTCTAGTCGTCCTCTCCATATTTGCCGCCTGCGGCTCATTTATTTCCCAATACGTTTTGGGCATGAACCCGTGCGTATTGTGTATCCTGCAACGCTTGTGCGTATTGGCAGTCGGGCTGTTGGCCATTGTTACGGCATTCAGCTCGCAATCTTCCAAATTTGCCCGCTCACTCTCGGCATTGTTGATTGCCGCCCCGGCCGTTTACGGCGCCGGTGTCGCCGCCTATCAAATTTGGCTGCAAAGCCTGCCGCCCGGCACCGCCCCTTCTTGCGGCGCACCTTGGACCTTCCGCCTGCGCGACTGGCCTTTGTTCGATTGGTTTGAACCTATCGTCCGCGGCTTTGGCAACTGCGCCGAGCCGGACTATCTATTCGGCGTCGCCCTACCGGTGTGGAGTATTTTGTATTTCAGCTTCGTGGTATTGCTGCTGCTTTGGGCTTGGTTGAAAACCAGAAAAATCTGATTGGTTTCGATATAAAAAGGCCGTCTGAAATTTCAGACGGCCTTTTGTT
>NZ_JBQCWY010000541.1:0-2107 GCF_051956955.1 Neisseria sp. P0021.S005
AACAAAAGGCCGTCTGAAATTTCAGACGGCCTTTTTATATCGAAACCAATCAGATTTTTCTGGTTTTCAACCAAGCCCAAAGCAGCAGCAATACCACGAAGCTGAAATACAAAATACTCCACACCGGCAGGGCGACGCCGAATAGATAGTCCGGCTCGGCGCAGTTGCCAAAGCCGCGAACGATGGGTTCAAACCAATCGAACAAAGGCCAGTCGCGCAAGCGGAAGGTCCAAGGTGCGCCGCAAGAAGGGGCGGTGCCGGGCGGCAGGCTTTGCAGCCAAATTTGATAGGCGGCGACACCTGCGCCATAAACGGCCGGAGCGGCAATCAACAATGCCGAGAGCGAGCGGGCAAATTTGGAAGATTGAGAACTAAATGCCGTAACAATGGCCAACAGCCCGACAGCCAATACGCACAAGCGTTGCAGGATGCACAATACGCACGGGTTCATGCCCAAAACGTATTGGGAAATAAAGGAGCCGCAGGCAGCAAATATGGAGAGGACGACTAAAAATAAAACAGTCTTGCGGAAAAAGTTCATAACATAAAACCTTTCAGACGGCCTGGACGCAAAACAGCCGCTAAATAACGTTTACTTTAACACAAAACGCATATGCTTTTTTTGATTTGACGGTTTTTTGCGTATGTTTGTTGATGTTGCATAACCATAAATATGGAAACAAAAATGTGTTCCATATCGAAAAGGCCGTCTGAAATATTCAGACGGCCTTTATGGGAGAGACGTTTTATTTTTTCCCGTGAGATTTTTTGACATCTGCTTCAGTAATCGTACCGCCGCCATTATTGAAGGCGTTCATGATGTAAGTGGCAACGGCGGCAACATCGGCATCGTTGATGGCGGTAGAAGGCATGAAGCCGTTGTAGGATTTGCCGTTTACTTTAATCGGGCCGTTGATGCCTTTGGTCATGCTTTGCAACAGGGCTTGCGGTTTTTTATTGATATAGTCGGACTGGAATAAAGGCGGGAACATGGCACCCCGACCTTCGCCTTTTTTACCGTGGCAGGCAGCGCAGTTGGTTTCGTAAATTTTTTGTCCTTTGCTCATCAGCGCGGCATCAGCGGCAAAAGCAGTTGGGAGGCTGAGTGCGGTCAGAAGGAGCAGGATAGGGCGGAGTGCAGTCATGATGTGTTCCTTTTTGAGTGGTGTTTTTGATGGCCACACGCTTGGTTTGCGTTTTAATAGCTTGATGATAACGCTAAAGGCCGTCTGAAAGTGAATTTTTCAGACGGCCTTTGGTTTAGGTCAAATCCAGCCTTGCAGATTGGCCCGACTTAATTGTGCAAGTGCGGCAATCCAGTCGGCGGAATCGTTGAGGCAGGGGATGTAACGGTATTCTTTGCCGCCGGCGGCGTGGAATTGTTCGCGTCCCATAATGGCGATTTCTTCCATGGTTTCGAGGCAGTCGGCCAGGAAGCCGGGGCAGAATACGTCGAGTTTAGTTGTGCCTTGTTTCGGCAGCTGATCAAACAGGGCTTGCGTGCTGGGCTTGACCCATTGGGATTTGCCAAACTGGCTTTGGAAAGAAACGATGTATTCTTGTTCGGACAAGCCCAATGCCTGCGCCAACAGCTTGGCAGTATGGTGGCACTCGTCAGGATAAGGGTCGCCGTCGTCGTGATGCTTTTGCGGAATACCGTGGAAACTCAACATCAGTTTTTCGCTGCGTCCGTTTTGAGTCCAATAGGCTTCAATATGCTGCTTCATGGCTTGAATATAGGCGGCATCGTCATAATAACGGGAGACGGTGCGGACGCTCATTTGGTTGCGTTGCAGCAATAACTCTTGAAACACTTTGTCCAAAGCCGCGCCGGTAGAAGAGCCGGCATATTGCGGATAGAGCGGGATGACCAGCAATTTGCCCACACCTTGGGCTTTGAGTTCCGCCAAAACGTCGGCAACGCTTGGATTGCCGTAAGTCATGGCATGACGGACGATGACATCGGGCAAATGTTTGGACAGGGCTTCTGCTTGGCGGTGTGTGTAAACCTCAAGCGGCGAACCTTCTTTAAACCAAACTTTTTCATAGGCATGCGCGCTTTTTTTCGGGCGAAAAGTCAATACCAAGCCGCGCAATATCGGTTGCC
>NZ_JBQCWY010000542.1:0-2097 GCF_051956955.1 Neisseria sp. P0021.S005
GTGCGTGGTAACGACTTCTTTGATTTGATCGTGGATAGAGGACATGGTGTGTTCCGTTTTACTAAATCGGTTGTTCGGGGAAAATCAAATTTCCCGCCATTATACGCAAATTGATGAAGTTGAGGGGCGTTTCTCAACGTCGGATCTGACCGTTGCCATTGATATAGAATTTGGTCGAAGTCAGCGCTTCCAAACCCATCGGGCCACGGGCGTGCATTTTTTGGGTGGAAATACCGATTTCCGCGCCCAATCCGAAAACAAAGCCGTCGGTAAACCGAGTAGACGCATTGACATAAACCGCCGCCGCATCAATGCTTTCTTGGAAAAACTCGGCATGGGCAATGCTTTGGGTCACAATCGCTTCCGAGTGATGCGTCGTATGGCCATTAATCCAATCGACGGCTTCTTCCACTGATTTTACCGTTTTGACCGACATAATATAGTCAAGAAACTCGGTACTGTAATCTTCCTCGGTTGCCAAAACAGCATTTTTAAACATACGCAGTGCTTCCTGATCGGCTCTAAATTCGACCGGATGCACTTTGGCAACTGCTTCTTCCAGTTTGGGCAAAAACGCCTCCGCTATCTTTTCGTGGACAACCAAAGATTCAGCTGCATTGCACACGCTCGGACGCTGCGTTTTGGCGTTCACGACGATATCGACTGCCATCTCCAAATCGGCACTGTCGTCCACATAAATATGGCAATTACCGACTCCGGTTTCAATGACGGGAACTTTCGATTTCTCTTTCACCGTCTGAATCAAGCGCGCACCGCCGCGCGGAATCAGCACATCAATATAATCGACTGCCTGCATCAATTCCTCGGCAGCGGCATGACTGGTATCTTCAACCAGCTGAACCACATCGGCATCCATTCCCGCTTTTACCAAAGTCTGCCTGATGACGGCAATCAATGCGGTGTTGGAATGGATGGCATCGCGACCGCCGCGCAAAATAATGGCATTGCCGGTTTTAAAGGCCAGAGAAAACGCATCGACTGAAACATTCGGGCGGCTTTCAAAAATCATGGCGACCACGCCCAAAGGCACGCGTTTTTGAACAATCTTCAAACCGTCCAGATTGGTATAACCACGGACAACCTGCCCAATCGGGTCCTGCAAATCGGCAACCTGCCCAATGCCTTCCGCAATGCCTTTGATGCGTTCGTAATTCAAGCGCAGCCTGTCGAGCATAATGTCCGAAATGCCGTTTTCTTTTGCAGCGGCCAAATCGCGGGCATTTTCCGCCAAAATCATCTCAGCCTGTTCAACCAATGCTGCCGCAACCTGACGCAACAGATTGTTTTTTTCCACGCTTCCCAAGCTGATTAACTTTTTACTGGCTTTTTGAGCATTCTTGCCCAACTGTTCGATATAGCTCATCAAACCTCCCTATTTCTCTTGTGCAAACCACGTTCCGATAGGCGCGCCATCTAAAACCTGAAGGATATCGCGCGGATTGGCGCTGTTCATCAACACCATCTGGCCGTGATGTTCAAACATCATCTGCGCGCTCTTAATCTTACTGAGCATGCCGCCCGTACCAAACTTACTGCCCGAGCCGCCGGCAGAAGCAATAATTTCTTCAGTAATATCGACCACATGGCTGCGCAGCTTGGCATCAGTGTGAACAGCCGGATTTTTATCAAACAAACCGTCAATATCGGACAGCATAATCAGCAAATCAGCTTTAACGATTTTCGCCACGACTGCCGACAAACGGTCGTTATCGCCAAACTTGGTCGCATGGTCCATCTCGTCCACGCTGACCGCGTCGTTCTCATTGACAATAGGGATGACACCGATGGAAAGCAGGGATTCAAAAGCATTGGTAACATTTGCCAAACTTTCCGGATATTCGACCACATCACGCGTCAGCAGGATTTGCGATACCGTCATCCGATAATGGGAAAAAATCTGCGAGTAAAGGCTCATCATGGCCACTTGACCGACGCTGGAAACAGCCTGTTGCTGCGCCATTTCCGCCGGACGTTTTTCCATGTTGAGGACATTCAGCCCAAAGCCCATCGCGCCGGAAGACACCAGCACAATTTCTTTGTCCTTACTGACCAAGCTGGAAATGACAAAGGCCAGTT
>NZ_JBQCWY010000543.1:0-2093 GCF_051956955.1 Neisseria sp. P0021.S005
CTGTATATTGGTACTTTGCAGCGGTTGCTTTCCTAGTCCGCCGCATAACAATTTGATGAGGGAATAAAATGACCAAACAGCTGAAATTAAGCGCATTGTTCGTTGCCTTGGTTGCCTCTGGCACCGCAATGGCCAGCGAAGCGCATACCAAACACGGTTACACCGTAAGCAGCCAATCTCAAGAAATCGTCCGTAACAACTACGGCGAATGCTGGAAAAACAGCTACTTCGACAAAGCTACCCAAGGCCGTGTTGAATGTGGTGATCGTGAAGCAGTTGCTCCTGTACAACAAGCTCCTGAGTATGTTGATGAAACTGTTTCTCTGTCTACTAAAACTCTGTTCGGCTTCGACAAAGACAACCTGCGTCCTGAAGCTCAAGAAAACCTGGACGCTTTGGCTCAACGCCTGAGCAACAAAAACGTAGAAACTGTACGTGTTGAAGGTCACACTGACTTCATGGGTTCTGAAGAATACAACCAAGCTCTGTCTGAGCGTCGTGCTAACG
Source organism: Neisseria sp. P0021.S005 (assembly GCF_051956955.1). Classification (NCBI taxonomy): domain Bacteria; kingdom Pseudomonadati; phylum Pseudomonadota; class Betaproteobacteria; order Neisseriales; family Neisseriaceae; genus Neisseria; species Neisseria sp. P0021.S005. The sequence goes on from NZ_JBQCWY010000543.1 coordinate 508, forward strand.
TAGTTGCTAACTACTTGGTAGGTCATGGCGTTGCTTCTAGCAAAATCTCTGCAGTAGGTCTGGGCGAATCTCAAGCTCGCATGACTGCTACTTGTGAAGCTGAAGTTGCTAAACTGGGCAAAAAAGTTTCTAAAGCTAAGAAACGTGCTGCTCTTATCGCTTGTATCGAACCTGACCGTCGCGTTGATGTTAAAATCCGCAGCGTTGTTACTCGTCAAGTTGCTCCAGGCCAAACTATCGAAGGTCAAGGCGAATTGCCTGCTACTGATGAAGGTTGGATCCCAGCTCCTTACAATGGCGTTCACGGTTACGCTAAACCTTAATCGGTTTGTGAAAAATGCCCTGCGATATGCGGGGCATTTTTTTATGGCTTGTATTTGAGTAATTAAGATAATTCGTGATTTCAAAATAAGAAGGGCCGTCTGAAAGATTTATTTTCAGACGGCCTTTTATTAAAACAGTTTAGTTTGGTCCGGGCCATTTCCATACGCACATAGCTGCCAGTATCGTACAGATTAAAAAAATAATACTGGATAAGCCATGCCAAATGCCGAATGTTCCGCCTACTAGGGATAAGAGCCAGTTATCCAGTCCGTACTTGTGCGCCTCGATAACCGGCGTAACCAAAAGATGATTACAGGCTAAGAGTAGCCAAAGTACCAAAACCCACCAAGAGAGGGAGGCAAGTTGCCGTCTGAAAAAGGCATAGGCTGCGCCAAAAATAACTAAGCCGCATATTGCGGTAATGGCAAACAAAATGCCGGCGATTTCTCCTGCCAGCATCTTAGGCAGGAGATGGAATAGTATGGGGGCGACAATGTAGCCGGCTGTCAGTTGCATGCCTAGCCAAATGGCAGCAGCGGTTTGAGTAATTTTGTAGGGTAGGCTCATCTGGTTTCTCTTTGGGAAATTCTGTTTTAGTTGTGATGGTGTAACAAAAGGCCGTCTGAAAACGTTTTCAGACGGCCTTGAGTTTATTTAGATGTATTGTACGGAAATAATATCATATTCACGCACGCCACCGGGGGCCTGAACTTCTGCAACGTCGCCTTCTTCTTTTCCGATCAAGGCACGGGCAATTGGGGAGCCAACGTAGATTTTGCGTTCTTTAATGTCTGCTTCGTCTTCGCCGACAATTTGGTAGGTTACTTGTTCTTCGGTTTCCAAATCTTCCAGTGTTACTGTTGTGCCGAATACGATTTTGCCTTCGGCATGGATTTCGGCAGGATTGATGATGTGGGCCATAGAGAGTTTGTGTTCCAGCTCGGCAATACGGCCTTCGATAAAGCCTTGGCGCTCTTTGGCGGCTTCATATTCGGCATTTTCAGACAAATCACCGTGTGAACGTGCTTCTGCAATGGCTTCAATAATTTCTGGACGAGCCACGCTTTTGAGGTGTTGAAGTTCTTGTTTCAGTAATTCTGCACCGCGGACGGTCAAAGGGATTTTTTGCATAAGATTCTCCATGAAAGCATGATGATGCTTTTAAAATTTTATCCGGCCACGCGCGGTAGCCGGATTGGAAATAAAAATACAAGCCGCCAAAGCTTGGCGGCTTGATGAATAAATAAGTAATGCCTGTATTC
>NZ_JBQCWY010000544.1:0-2091 GCF_051956955.1 Neisseria sp. P0021.S005
AAGCCTCTCTCTTACCATTTTAATGAACTATCCGACTACACGCAAAAGCCCTATTTATTTTCATTTGACGCCAAACAATAAAATCATATCGATACAGACGTTTGGGGCAGTTTGACGGTTTCAGGTAGAATAACGCCAAATTCATCAACCGTTCAGAAAGCCGCCGCCATGTATTCACTCGTCCGCCCTATCCTGTTCCGTTTCGATGCAGAAAAGGCCCATCATTTCACGCTCAACAGTTTGCGTTCTATCGAAAAACTCGGCCTGCTGCCCAAAGTAGACAGCCACACCCGGCCAACCGAGCTGATGGGTTTGCAGCTGCCCAATCCGGTCGGCTTGGCGGCGGGTTTGGACAAAAACGGCGAGTGCATCGATGCGTTTGCCGCTTTGGGTTTCGGCTTTGTCGAAATCGGCACGGTAACGCCCAAGCCGCAGCCGGGCAATCCGCAGCCGCGCCTTTTCCGCGTTCCCGAACACCAAGGCATCATTAACCGCATGGGTTTCAACAACCACGGCATCGACGCAATGATCCGCAACATTGAAAACAGCCGTTTTAAAGGCATTTTGGGCATCAACATCGGCAAAAATGCCGTTACGCCGATTGAAAATGCGGCCGACGATTATCTGATTTGCTTGGAAAAAGCCTACGCCCACGCAAGCTACATCACGGTCAATATTTCCTCCCCCAATACGAAAAACCTGCGCGCCTTGCAGGGCGGCGACGAATTGAGCGCATTGTTGGAGGCCTTGAAAAACAAACAGGCGCAACTGGCAGCCGCGCATGGCAAATATGTGCCTCTGGCGGTCAAAATCGCGCCGGATTTGGACGAAGCGCAAATCGACGACATCGCCCATGTGGTCAAATCTGTGGAAATGGACGGCATCATCGCCACCAACACAACCATCGACAAATCAAGCTTGGACAGCCATCCGCTCGCAGGCGAACAAGGCGGCTTGAGCGGCTTGCCCGTTCGCGAGAAAAGCAATCAGGTGTTGAAACTTTTGGCGGAACGCATTGACGGCAAGCTGCCGATTATCGGCGTCGGCGGCGTCATGAACGGCGCGGACGCGGCAGAAAAAATCCGCTTGGGTGCCAGTGCGGTTCAGGTGTACAGCGGTTTGATTTATCGCGGCCCTGAGTTGATTAAAGAGTGTTTGGCTGCGTTGAAATGATACTTTCCTAAAAAACAAGGCCGTCTGAAATCTTTCAGACGGCCTTTTGCTATGCTTTCATTCTTCAAACAGATTGCCTTGTGCCAATAAGGTTTTGACCGGTGCGAAATCGCGGCGGTGTTCCGGCAATACGCCGTATTGTTTCAATGCGGCCAAATGTTGCGCCGTGCCGTAGCCTTTGTGGCGGTCAAACCCGTATTGCGGATAGCGTTTCGCCAATTCATACATTTCTGCATCACGCGCGGTTTTGGCCAAAACCGAAGCGGCGGAGATTTCAATAATTTTGCTGTCGCCTTTGACCACGGCCTCTGCAGGGACATTCAAATCTTTCGGCACACGGTTGCCGTCTATCCATACTTTGTCAGGCACGACCGACAACCCCTCGACTGCGCGCTTCATCGCGGCCATGGTTGCGTGCAGGATGTTCAGTTGCAGGATTTCGTCGGGATCGGCAAAGGCAATGCTCCATGCAACCGCCTGTTCCTTAATCATCTGCGCCAACATATCGCGCTTTTTTTCGCTCAGTTTTTTTGAGTCGGTCAAACCCGGCAGGTCAAAATGTTCCGGCAAAATCACTGCCGCCGCAAATACGCTGCCGACCAAAGGGCCGCGCCCCGCTTCGTCCACGCCTGCGCTTAAAACCGTCGCCATTTCTTCACCGCCTGTCTGATTCAAAGCCGCCATTATATCCGCTTGCGGCAGATAAAATCCGCAATAGGACAAGCCGTTTGGGAGCAGTTCAAATTTCATCTGCTTTACCAATCAGTTATAATTTACATCCCCACATACCCATACGTCTTACAACATGCCTGCCCAATCCGAACGCCTCCATTTTTCCGAACGCTGGCTCAACGCCTACGAACGCTACCGCTATCGCCGCCATATCCACGCCTTCCGCCTCGGCTTGGCAATCGTGTT
>NZ_JBQCWY010000545.1:0-2090 GCF_051956955.1 Neisseria sp. P0021.S005
AACACGATTGCCAAGCCGAGGCGGAAGGCGTGGATATGGCGGCGATAGCGGTAGCGTTCGTAGGCGTTGAGCCAGCGTTCGGAAAAATGGAGGCGTTCGGATTGGGCAGGCATGTTGTAAGACGTATCAGTATGTGGGGATGTAAATTATAACTGATTGGTAAAGCAGATGAAATTTTAACTGCTCCCCAACGGCTTGTCCTATTGCGGATTTTATCTGCCGCAAGCGGATATAATGGCGGCTTTGAATCAGACAGGTGGTGAAGAAATGGCGACGGTTTTAAGCGCAGGCGTGGACGAAGCGGGACGCGGCCCTTTGGTCGGCAGCGTATTTGCGGCGGCAGTGATTTTGCCGGAACATTTTGACTTGCCGGGTTTGACCGACTCAAAAAAACTGAGCGAAAAAAAGCGCGATATGTTGGCGCAGATGATTAAGGAACAGGCGGTTGCGTGGAGCATTGCCTTTGCCGATCCTGACGAAATCCTGCAACTGAACATCCTGCACGCAACCATGGCCGCGATGAAGCGCGCAGTCGAGGGGCTGTCGGTCACTCCCGACAAAGTGTGGATAGACGGCAACCGCGTGCCGAAAGATTTGAATGTTCCTGCCGAAGCCGTGGTCAAAGGCGACAGCAAAATTATTGAAATCTCCGCCGCTTCGGTTTTGGCCAAAACCGCGCGTGATGCGGAAATGTATGAATTGGCGAAACGCTATCCGCAATACGGGTTTGACCGCCACAAAGGCTACGGTACGGCGCAACATTTGGCCGCGTTGAAACAATACGGCGTCTTGCCGGAACACCGCCGCAATTTCGCACCGGTCAAAACCTTATTGGCACAAGGCAATCTGTTTGAAGAATGAAAGCATATCAAAAGGCCGTCTGAAAGATTTCAGACGGCCTTATTTTTGGAAAAGTATTATTTCAACGCAGCCAAACACTCTTTAATCAACTCAGGGCCGCGATAAATCAAACCGCTGTACACTTGAACCGCACTGGCGCCCAAGCGGATTTTTTCTGCCGCGTCCGTGCCGTTCATGATGCCGCCGACGCCGATAATCGGCAGCTTGCCGTCAATGCGTTCCGCCAAAAGTTTCAACACTTGATTGCTTTTCTCGCGTACGGGCAAGCCGCTCAAGCCGCCTTGTTCGCCTGCGAGCGGATGGCTGCCCAAGCTGGATTTGTCGATGGTCGTGTTGGTGGCGATGATGCCGTCCATTTCCACGGATTTGACCACATGGGCGATGTCGTCGATTTGTGCTTCGTCCAAATCCGGCGCGATTTTAACCGCCAGTGGCACATATTTGCCATGCGCAGCCGCCAGTTGCGCCTGTTTGTTTTTCAAGGCTTCCAACAATGCGCTCAACTCGTCGCCGCCCTGCAAGGCACGCAGGTTTTTTGTATTGGGGGAGGAAATATTGACCGTGATGTAGCTCGCATGGGCGTAGGCTTTTTCCAAGCAAATCAGATAATCGTCGGCCGCGTTTTCAATCGGCGTAACGGCATTTTTACCGATGTTGATGCCCAAAATGCCTTTAAAGCGGCTGTTTTCAATGTTGCGGATCATCGCGTCGATGCCGTGGTTGTTGAAACCCATGCGGTTGATGATGCCTTGGTGTTCGGGAACACGGAAAAGGCGCGGCTGCGGATTGCCCGGCTGCGGCTTGGGCGTTACCGTGCCGATTTCGACAAAGCCGAAACCTAAAGCGGCAAACGCATCGATACACTCGCCGTTTTTGTCTAAACCTGCCGCCAAGCCGACCGGATTGGGCAGCTGCAAACCCATCAGCTCGGTTGGCCGGGTGTGGCTGTCCACCTTGGGCAGCAGGCCGAGTTTTTCGATAGAACGCAAACTGTTGAGCGTGAAATGATGGGCCTTTTCTGCATCGAAACGGAACAGTATGGGGCGGACGAGTGAATACATGGCGGCGGCTTTCTGAACGGTTGATGAATTTGGCGTTATTTTACCTGAAACCGTCAAACTGCCCCAAACGTCTGTATCGATATGATTTTATTGTTTGGCGTCAAATGAAAATAAATAGGGCTTTTGCGTGTAGTCGGATAGTTCATTAAAATGGTAAGAGAGAGGCTT
>NZ_JBQCWY010000546.1:0-2088 GCF_051956955.1 Neisseria sp. P0021.S005
CATGATCGCTGAAATCCCTGAAGAAAAACCTGCTATGCCTGATATGGGCGGCATGGGTGGTATGGGCGGCATGATGTAAGGCCGTCTGAAACCTTCAGACAAAAAGCAAAACCGCACGGCAAGCAGCTGTGCGGTTTTTTATTTGTCAGTAGAAGCATGAGATGGTGAGGGGCATGCCATGATTTACTGAGAAATAAGGGCAGCCAGTTCCATTGAATCTGAAGCAATCAAATAAACTTCATCATAAAAAAGGCCGTCTGAAACTTTATTTTGTATTTCAGACGGCCTGCTTAATGATCTAAACCGTTACTTTTTGTTTGAACGGCTGTATCGGACAGCTTGAGATAAGAGTTCTTCAATTTCTATCCACATAATGCCTCCTTACAGTAAACCAGGTTGACCTAAAGCCGGGTCGTTGGCTCGTGCCGCTTGGGCATCTTCGACAGTCAGTCCAAGGGCTTTGGCTACGCCTTCGCCGTATGCCGGATCGCAACGGTAGCAGTTGCGGATATGGCGGTATTTGATGAAGTCAGGCGCATCGCCCATGGCCGCGGCGGTGTTGTTAAACAAAGCCTGTTTCTGTGCGTCGTTCATCAGGTTAAACAAGGCGCGCGGTTGGCTGAAATAGTCGTCATCGTCTTGGCGGTAGTCCCAGTGCGCCGCGTCGCCGTTGATTTTCAAAGGCGGTTCGGCGAAGTCGGGTTGTTGCTGCCATTGGCCGAAGCTGTTGGGTTCGTAGTGCGGCAGGCTGCCGTAGTTGCCGTCGGCGCGACCTTGCCCGTCGCGCCGGTTGCTGTGAACAGGGCAGCGCGGGCGGTTGACGGGGATTTGGCGGAAGTTCACCCCCAGACGGTAGCGTTGCGCGTCGGCGTAATTGAATAAACGGGCTTGCAGCATTTTGTCGGGGCTGGCGCCGATACCGGGTACCAGGTTGCTCGGTGCAAAGGCGGATTGTTCCACATCGGCGAAGAAGTTTTCGGGATTGCGGTTCAACTCAAATTCGCCCACTTCAATCAGCGGATAGTCTTTTTTCGGCCAAATTTTGGTCAGGTCGAAGGGATGATACGGCACTTTTTCCGCATCTGCTTCAGGCATGACTTGGATGTACATCGTCCATTTCGGAAACTCGCCGCGTTCGATGGCTTCGTACAAGTCGCGCTGGTGGCTTTCGCGGTCGTCGGCGATGATTTTTGCGGCTTCTTCGTTGGTTAGGTTTTTAATGCCTTGCTGGCTGCGGAAATGGAATTTCACCCAAAAACGCTCGCCCGCTTCGTTCCAGAAGCTGTAAGTATGCGAACCAAAGCCGTGCATATGGCGGTAGCTGGCGGGGATGCCGCGGTCGCTCATGACGATGGTAACTTGGTGCAGGGCTTCGGGCAGCAGCGTCCAGAAGTCCCAGTTGTTCGTGGCAGAGCGCATATTGGTGCGCGGGTCGCGTTTGACCGCCTTGTTCAGGTCGGGGAATTTACGCGGGTCGCGCAGGAAGAATACGGGCGTGTTGTTGCCGACCATATCCCAGTTGCCTTCTTCGGTATAGAACTTCAACGCAAAGCCGCGGATGTCGCGTTCCGCATCGGCTGCGCCGCGCTCGCCTGCCACGGTGGTGAAACGGGCGAACATCTCGGTTTTTTTGCCGACTTCGCTGAAGATTTTGGCGCGGGTGTATTTCGTGATGTCGTGTGTCACGGTGAACGTACCGAACGCGCCCGAACCTTTGGCGTGCATACGGCGTTCGGGGATGACTTCGCGCACGAAGTCGGCGAGTTTTTCATTCAGCCACAAATCCTGCGCCAGCAACGGGCCGCGCGCGCCTGCGGTCAGGCTGTTTTGATTGTCGGCAACAGGTGCGCCGTTGTTCATGGTCAGGTGGGTAACTGGGCATTTGGAGGTAGTCATGATGATTTCCTTTGCAAAATGGTCAGTGGTTTATAAAACGATTTGCCGGAAGGCATATTCGTAGCCGGTTTCTTGATTCTCATAAATTTCTTGTATCGACATTTTATTTCCCTTTGCTGTTAACTATTAAAACAACTATACAGAAAGGTTTTAACTATTGGAACTATGAAACCGATTGAGAATAGATATAAC
>NZ_JBQCWY010000547.1:0-2085 GCF_051956955.1 Neisseria sp. P0021.S005
ACCAAAATCGCACCGAGCATGTTCAAAACACAAATGGTTGCTTTGAATTTCTTGGCATTGTCCATCGGCTTTACCTTGGGCGGAGTGTTGTTTAAAGACTACTACAATGCTCAGTCGCCATTGGATTTCTACTGGATGCTGGCCACCATCGGCGCGGTAACCTGCGGTATCCTGTTGGTACTCGCCCCGGTATTGAACCGCATGCTCAAAGGTGTCGATTGATTTTTCCATTTAAATGGATGTGATGTACGCAGGCCGTCTGAAAATAATCTATTTCAGACGGCCTCATGTTTTATTGGGAATCGGAAAGAGGGAGGATTCGGGGCATAAATTGAATAGGCGGAAAATTTAAATTAAATGATACATAATTAAACCGAAATTAAAATTTGGAAATATTAAATACAAATAAGAATTGTTCTCATAACTTTATTGAATTTATTGAGGTTTTTTTGCTGATTTGCTGATATTTACCTTTAAATGGCTTTTGAAATTCGATAAAATGGTAATCTATTTTTAAGATTTGTCTGTCAACCAGTTAGGTACGACCATGTTGGCCAGTTACTTTCCCGTCCTCGTATTCATCCTCGTCGGCCTTGCGGCCGGCGTGCTGTTTATTTTGCTCGGCACAATTTTAGGCCCGAAACGTCACTATGCCGAAAAAGACGCGGCTTACGAATGCGGTTTTGAAGCCTTTGAGAACGCAAGGATGAAGTTCGACGTGCGCTATTACCTCGTCGCCATCCTCTTCATCCTGTTTGATTTGGAGGTCGCGTTCATGTTGCCATGGGCAGTTGTGTTCAAAGATTTGGGCGCGTACGGCTTTTGGTCTATGCTAGTGTTTATCGTCGTTCTGACGGTAGGCTTTATTTACGAATGGAAAAAAGGTGCGCTGGAATGGGAATAGAAGGCGTTTTGAAAAAAGGTTTCATCACCACCAGCGCGGATACGGTGTTGAACTATATGCGTACCGGTTCATTGTGGCCGGTTACTTTCGGCTTGGCCTGCTGCGCCGTGGAAATGATGCATGCGGGTATGGCGCGTTATGACCTTGACCGTTTCGGCATCATTTTCCGTCCGTCCCCACGTCAGGCCGACCTGATGATTGTGGCAGGTACGTTGACCAACAAAATGGCACCTGCACTGCGCCGCGTGTATGACCAGCTCGCCGAGCCGCGCTGGGTATTGTCTATGGGCTCGTGTGCCAACGGCGGCGGCTATTACCACTATTCTTATTCCGTTGTGCGCGGTGCCGACCGCGTCGTGCCGGTAGACGTTTATGTGCCGGGTTGTCCGCCGACTGCGGAAGCCCTGATTTACGGCCTGATTCAGCTCCAACAAAAAATCAAGCGCACTTCCACCATTGCGCGTGACGAGTAAGGAGAGGACGATATGGCAAGCATTCAAAACTTATACGAGACCGTCGTCGGCGTGCTTGGCGATCAGGCAAGCAAAGTCATTTCAGCTTTGGGCGAGATTACCGTCGAGTGTCTGCCCGAACACTATATTTCAGTCATGACCGCATTGCGCGACCATGAAGAGCTGCATTTCGAGCTTCTGGTTGACTTGTGCGGTGTCGATTACAGCACTTACAAAAACGAAGTATGGCAGGGCAAACGCTTTGCCGTCGTCAGTCAGCTGCTTTCCGTTAAAAACAATCAACGCATCCGCGTACGCGTCTGGGTTTCAGACGACGACTTCCCAGTAGTCGAATCCGTCGTCGATATTTACAACAGCGCGGATTGGTACGAACGCGAAGCCTTCGATATGTACGGCATCATGTTCAACAACCACCCGGACTTGCGCCGCATCCTGACCGATTACGGTTTTGTCGGACATCCGTTCCGCAAAGACTTCCCGATTTCCGGCTATGTGGAAATGCGTTACGATGAAGAGCAAAAACGCGTGATTTACCAACCTGTTACCATTGAGCCGCGCGAGATCACGCCGCGTATCGTCCGTGAGGAGAACTACGGTGGCCAATAAATTAAGAAACTACACCATCAACTTCGGCCCGCAACACCCTGCGGCGCACGGCGTATTGCGTATGATTTTGGAGTTGGAGGGCGAAACCATCGTCCGTGCCGA
>NZ_JBQCWY010000548.1:0-2082 GCF_051956955.1 Neisseria sp. P0021.S005
GCTACGGTTGTATTACTCATTCAGTACCCCCTTAGTTGTTTTCTTCAGTAAACCAGTGTTCGCGTGCAGCCAAAATCACTTTTTTGGCTTCTTCTTCGTCAACACCGGTAATTTCGACCAATTCGTCAACAGACAATTCGGCCAGATCATCGCGTTGGGTAACGCCGGCTTCGGCCAGTTTGCGCAACATGTCGGAATCTACGCCGTCCAAATTGCGCATGTCTTCAGACACTTCACCCAGTTTTTCTTCTGCGGCGATGGTAATGGTCAGGATAGCGTCGCGTGCGCGGTTGCGCAGGGTTTCAACGATTTCTTCGTCAAAGCCGTCAATGGCGAGCAATTCTGCCGCTGGAACGTAAGCAACTTCTTCCAAAGTGGCAAAGCCTTCTTCCACCAAAATATCGGCGGTTTCGTCGTCGATGTTCAAGTGGGTGGTGAAGAGGTTGCGGATAACCGCGTCTTCGGCGGCATTGCGTTCGTCGGCTTCTTCAACGGTCATGATGTTCAGCTGCCAGCCGGTCAGGATGGAAGCCAGACGGACGTTTTGACCGCCGCGGCCGATGGCCAGCGCCAGTTGGTTTTCATCAACGATCACGTCAACGGCGTGTTTGTCTTCATCAATTACAATGCGGCTCACTTCGGCAGGAGACAGCGCATTCATTACGAATTGGGCAGGCTCTGGAGACCACAATACGATGTCAATGCGTTCGCCGGACAATTCGTTGCTCACGGCGTTAACACGGGAACCGCGCACGCCGATACAAGTACCTTGCGGGTCGATGCGTTGGTCGTTGGCTTTAACGGCAACTTTGGCGCGTTGGCCGGGATCGCGTGCTACTTCGCGGATTTCCAACAGGCCGTCTGCAATTTCAGGCACTTCGTTGGCGTAGAGTTTGGCCAAGAAGTCGCCGCTGGTACGGCTCAAAATGACTTGTTTGCGGCCGGTATTGCCGATTTCGTCCACACGCAGGAAGAGGGCGCGGATGCGGTCGCCGCTGCGGAAGTTTTCGCGCGGAATCATTTCTTCGCGCGGAATCAGGGCATCGAGTTTGCCTGCGACAACTTCAACGATAATGCCGTGGCGCTCGACGCGTTTTACCGTACCGGAAACGATGTCTTCTTTAGAAGCGAGGAACTCGTTCAGGTTTTGCTCGCGCTCCGCATCGCGGATGCGTTGCAGGATGATTTGTTTGGCAGTTTGCGCGGCTTGGCGGCCGAAGCCTTCGTTTGGCAGCTGCTCTTCGTAGTATTCGCCGATTTGGATGGTGGTGCCGGGAATTTCTTCTTGGATTTCCTCGATGGTTTTTTCTACGTCGGGGTAGGTGTAGTCTTCATCGGCAACAATCAGCCAGCGGCGGAAGGTTTGGTATTCGCCGGTATCGCGGTCGATTTCGACACGCACGTCCATGTGCTCGCGGTCGGCTTTTTTCTTGGCGGCAGTAGAGAGGGCGAATTCAAGGGCTTTGAATACGACTTCCGTTTCAACGTTTTTTTCACTTGCCAGCGCTTCGGCTAGCTGTAACATTTCGCGACTCATTTTCTAGAATCTCCAAGTAATCGGTTTTTAAAATTTAAATTCGGGGCGCAAACGGGCTTTGTCGATGTTGCTCAATTCGATTTGGGCAGTTTTGCCGTCGAAAGAGACGGTAACGATGTCGTTTTCGCAAGATTCGATGCGGCCGATGAAGTTTTTCTGACCATCAATCGGCAGGCGTGTTTTGATTTTGGCGTTCTGGCCGGCAAAGCGCACGAAGTCGGCGGCTTTTTTCAACGGACGGTCAAGGCCCGGGCTGGAGATTTCCAAACGTTTGTAGTCGATGTCTTCAACCATAAACACGCGGCTCAGATGGTTGCTGACAGTGGCGCAGTCTTCGACGGTGATGCCGCCTTCTTTATCGATGAAAACGCGTAAATCGCCTTGTGCGGTCAGTTCGAAATCGACCAGCTCGTAGCCCAAGCCGGGCAGGGTTTTATCAAGAATGCTTTGAATATCCATGCTTCTCCAGAAGTACATAAACAAAAAAATGGCCGCGCGGCCATTTTTCGTGTGATTTGAAAAATTGGCCTATTATAACTGTTTTC
>NZ_JBQCWY010000549.1:0-2080 GCF_051956955.1 Neisseria sp. P0021.S005
GCGAAGACATCATCTACGGTGGCAACGGCACAGACGTAATCTACGCCGGTGCTGGTAACGACACCATTTACGGTGATGCCGACGGTGACTCTCTGTACGGTGAAGAAGGTAAAGACTACCTGCAAGGTGGTGCTGGCAATGACTACCTGAACGGTGGTTCCGGTGCTGACATCATGCGCGGTGGCGACGGTAACGACGTTTACTTCGTTGACAATGCCAACGACCAAGTTATCGAGTACGGCAATGCACAAGCCGGTATCGATACTGTTCGTACCGTTATTGACTACACCTTGACCGATCACGTTGAAAACCTGTTCTTGCAAGGTATGCAAAACCTGAACGGTACCGGTAACTCTTTGAACAACAACATCGAAGGTAACGGCGGCAACAACCATCTGTACGGTTTGGCCGGTGACGACTGCCTGGTTGGCAAAGATGGTAACGACTACCTCGACGGTGGTGTCGGCAACGACATCCTGATCGGCGGTACCGGTAACGACACTTACTTCTTCGACAAAGGTTATGGTCACGACACTATCCGTGAGGAAAGCGGTAATGACACCCTGTTGTTCGGTAAAGGCGTTGCAGCTTCCGACGTATTGCTGAGCAAATCTGGTGCTAACCTGACTGTTTCTGTTGGTACTAACGACAGCATTACCATCGACGACTGGTTTACCGGTAACAATCACAAAGTTGAAAACTTCAAGTTTGCTGACGGTAGCACTTACCAAGTAACCGGCCACGGCGACTACTACTCTCTGTCTGCTGTAAACCACATCCAAGATCAGACTCAAGCTTCTGTAATCTGATAGGATGGTGATTTTCAGGGTTTTTCTCTGAAATCAACGGATAAGGCCGTCTGAAACCAAAATATAAGGTTTCAGACGGCCTTTATTTTGTAAACAATCTGACGAAAAATTCCAAATTGGGCTAAAATACCGCATTCTTCTGTCTACCAAAGAGATACCCAAAATGTCTGAAATCAGCTTGAAAAAAATCTACTCCGGCAAAGTACGCGATTTGTACGAAATTGACGATAAACGTATGTTGATGGTTGCTTCCGACCGCCTGTCTGCATTCGATGTGATTTTGGATGATCCGATTCCGGGTAAAGGGGAGATTCTGACGCAGATTTCCAATTTTTGGTTTAAAAAACTGGCTCATATCATGCCTAACCATTTTACCGGTCAGACGGTTTACGATGTTTTGCCTGAAAACGAAGCTAAAGCTTTGGAGAAACGCGCCGTCGTGGCTAAAAAACTCACTCCGGTGAAAGTGGAGGCTATTGTGCGCGGTTATCTGGCAGGCAGCGGTTGGAAAGATTATCAAAAGACAGGCTCTGTCTGCGGCATTCAACTGCCTGAAGGTATGCAGGAAGCGCAACAACTGCCTGAAGTGATTTTTACGCCATCGACCAAAGCCGCAGTGGGCGATCATGATGAAAACATCAGCTTTGAAGAATGCGAACGCATTATCGGTAAAGAATTGGCGGCGGAAGTGCGCGCCAAAGCTATTCAGCTTTACACAGAAGCGGCCGAATATGCGAAATCTCGCGGTATTATTATTTGCGATACCAAATTTGAATTTGGTTTGGATGAAGAAGGTACGCTGACTTTGATGGACGAAGTGTTGACGCCAGACTCCAGTCGTTTTTGGCCTGCAGACCAATACAAAGTCGGCACCAATCCGCCGTCTTTTGACAAACAATTTGTCCGCGACTGGCTGGAGCAAAGCGGTTGGAATAAAAAAGCGCCTGCGCCTAAAGTGCCTGCCGATGTGATTCAAAAAACAGTCGAAAAATATCAGGAAGCATTGACTTTGCTGACTCAGGATTGATTTTTAAGTTTGAAGGCCGTCTGAAAAGGATATGTTTCAGACGGCCTTTTTATTGTATAAATACTGGATTTTAAGGATGGTTGCCTTTATAATCGAGAGTTGTTTTCAGCGCCTTAAAGGCCGTCTGAAAGCTTGTTTATAACCTGCCGCACGGTCTGAAACCCTAACTATGCACATTCGGATTTTAGTGTGCATTATTAGTGTTTTAGCAGTGCGGTATTTTGAAAGGAACAATAATGTTCAA
>NZ_JBQCWY010000550.1:0-2078 GCF_051956955.1 Neisseria sp. P0021.S005
GTTTCGTGGTCTGCACGCGTTGTTCGGGGATGTTTAAGGCCAAGGATTATCTGTCGGGCAACCTGCCGGCCGATCCGGCTCATCTGCCTGTGGCGGTAACGGATGTGCGCCTCGTGCATAACATCGGTGCGCAAATCCTCAAGCATTCCAAACTCTCGCGCAAAGAAATTTCCGATTTGCTCAACAGCGCGCTTAAGGAAGAGCCCAAGGCGGAAGAGCAGGCAGCGGTCAAAACGCGCAAGGACGGTTTCAACTGGACGTTGGCATCGCTGATTGCGCTGACGGTTTTGATTATGCAACTCTTTTATCTTGCCCTGCTATGAGTGCCATCGCCCATTTTGTCGCCAGCTTTCGCGAGGCCGCGCCCTATATCCAATATTTGCGCGGCAAAACCATGGTGGTCGGCGTGACCGACAGCCTGTTGGAAGGCGAAACCTTGATTCGTTTGGCTGCAGATTTGAATCTGTTGGCCAGCTTGGGCTTGCGTTTGGTCTTGGTACACGGTTCGCGGCATTTGCTCGATAAATTGGCTTCGGGTCGGGATTTTGTTCCGAAATACAGCGGCAGCCGACGGATTACCGATGAAGCGACCCTGATGGAAGTGAAGCAGGTGGCGGGGATTATCCGCAGCGATGTGGAAGCCGCCTTGTTCAGCAGCGTATCTGCGCAGCAACGGAGCAAGCCGCCGGTTATCGCGTGCGGCAACTTTATTACCGCCCGTCCGTTGGGCGTTATCGACGGCGTAGACATGGGCTATACCGGGACCGTCCGCAAAATCGACGCGGAAGAAATCCGTTTGCGTTTGGATGGCGGCGCCGTGGTGCTGATCAGCCCTTTAGGGCATTCGTACAGCGGCAAAACCTTCAACCTGAGTATGTGCGAAACCGCGCAGGAAGCGGCCATGGCTTTGCAGGCGGAGAAGCTGGTTTTCCTGACCGAAGAAGCCGGTATTTGCCGAGCTGACGGCTCTTTGGCCAATACTTTGTCTGTCGGCGAAGTGCAGGAGCTGATACGTGACAATCCGGATGCACCTGCCGATTTGCTGCATGCGGCGGTAGGTGCGTTGGAAAACGGCGTATCGCGGGTGCAGATTCTCAACGGCCGTGAAGACGGCAGCCTGCTGCGCGAGCTGTTTACCCGCGAGGGCAGTGGTACATCTATTGCCCGTGAGCCGTTTGTTTCCATCCGTCAGGCACGCAGCGACGATATTCCGCACATCATCGCCTTAATCCGCCCTCTGGCGGAACAAGGCATTTTGTTACACCGCAGCCGCGAGTATTTGGAAAACCATATTTCCAGCTTTTCCGTATTGGAACACGATCAAAACATTTACGGCTGCGTGGCGTTGAAAACCTTTTCCGAGCCGGACTGCGGCGAATTGGCCTGTCTGGTGGTGTCGCCCGAAGCGCGCGATGGCGGCTACGGCGAACTGCTGTTGGAACATCTGTTCCAAAAGGCACGCGCCTTAAATATCAAAAAGCTTTTCGCCTTATCCACGCATACGGGCGAATGGTTTGTCGAACGGGGTTTTCAGACGGCCTCAGCCGATGACCTGCCTGCCGAACGCCGGCAGGAATACAATGCCAACGGCCGCAATTCCAAAGTATTTGTTTATGACTTGCAGGCCGTCTGAAAAACTTCAATCCTATTATCCGTTTTTAAAAATCACTCAAATCTTATGTTGAAAATTATCTCTGCCAACGTCAACGGCATCCGCTCCGCCTATAAAAAAGGTTTTTATGAATACATCGCCGCTTCCGGTGCCGACATCGTCTGCGTGCAGGAACTGAAAGCTCAAGAAGCCGACCTGTCAGACGATATGAAAAATCCGCACGGTATGCACGGCTACTGGCATTGCGCCGAAAAGCGCGGTTACAGCGGCGTGGCGGTGTACAGCAAACGCAAACCCGACAATGTGCAAATCGGCATGGGCATTGAAGAATTTGACAGAGAAGGCCGTTTTGTCCGTTGCGATTTCGGCAAGTTGTCGGTAATTTCGCTGTATCTGCCCAGCGGCAGCAGCGCGGAAGAGCGCCAACAAGTGAAATACCGCTTTTTGGACGCGTTCTATCCCATGC
>NZ_JBQCWY010000551.1:0-2074 GCF_051956955.1 Neisseria sp. P0021.S005
GCCTTCGCCGCCGTTGAGCTTGCGGATAATCACGCCGGCGAGCTGTTGCGGCAGGCCGGAATGCGTGATGGCCATGGCAAACGCGCCGAGCATGGCATAAGACAGCGCGATTTGCGCCCCGCCTTTCAAGCCTTCGTTAAAAACGGGAATAATCCCTTGCTGCACCACATCGCCGGCCGCGTTGGTTACATTCTCCAAAGGCATACCGGCCACCAAGCCGCCGACAAACGCGCCGACAGCCAAGCTGAGCACCACATGCACGCGCGATAAAGACAGCGCCAGCATGATGATGACCGCAATTACAACCGCATTCATATCGTTCTCCGTTGTTTCAGACGGCCTGTTATGTAAAAACAGGCAATCGTCTGTTTACATATTACAAATAAACATCATAACCCAAGCAGGAAGCCTTTGCAAAAAACGGCAGGCCGTCTGAAAACCAAATAATCGGCTTTCAGACGGCCTGAAGTGATTTCTTGTTTCATGTTTTAATATGGTATGCGGTTTATCGCCGAGATGAATATATTCAAAAATAGCCAAAAAACACGCGCTTCCTATTCTTTGCATAGGGTACCAATGTTAAAATCGACACAATGTTTCGGTTTTAGGTTTGTCACTGAAATTAAAGCATTTATTGCTAAAACCCAATTCAATCATACACAAACAAAGGAAAGAAGTGATGGATATTCTGACGCGGCTGCACAATCTGCCGCCCTCCCGCTTTCATTACAAACTTCTGGTTTTGGTCGGCATAGGTTGGCTGTTTGATGCCATGGATACAGGCTTGGTGTCGTTTGTATTGCCGGCTTTGGGCAAAGATTGGGCGTTGGCTCCGGCGCAGTTGGGTTGGATTGTCAGCATTGCCTTTGTCGGCATGGCTCTGGGTGCGGTATTCAGCGGCTGGCTGGCGGACAGGTTCGGACGGAAAACCGTTTTTGCCGGCACGATGGTGGTGTACAGCATTGCCACAGGTTTGTGCGCAATTGCGCCTGATTTGACGGTTTTGTTGGTGTGCCGCTTTTTTGTCGGCGTCGGCTTGGGCGGCCAACTGCCCGTCGCCGTGTCGCTGGTCAGCGAATATGCACCGCCGAAAGTACGCGGCCGTTTTATTGTATTGCTGGAAAGCTTTTGGGGCTTGGGCTGGCTCTCGGCCGCGCTGGTGTCTTATTTCTTTATTCCGCAGACCGGCTGGCACAGCGCGTTTTTATTCGGCGCCTTGCCCCTGTTTTATGTGCCGTTGGTGTTGAAATTCGTTCCTGAATCCGTGCCTTACCTGCTTTCCCGCGGCAAAACCGATGAAGCGCACCGTTTGGTATCCGCGCTGGAAATTCAATCGGGCATCACGCCGCCGACAGAAGCCGTTGCTGCACCGGCTGCCCCGCGCGAACGCATCCGCTTCTTCCAACTTTGGCAACATCCGTTTGCACGGCGTACGCTGATGATGTGGCTGGTTTGGTTCGGCATCGTGTTTTCGTATTACGGCATTTTTACTTGGTTGCCCAAACTGCTGGTCGAGCAGGGCAATACCGTGGTCAAAACCTTTGAATATGTGCTGGTAATGATTGTTGCGCAACTGCCCGGCTATATTGCCGCCGCGGCTTTGGTGGAAAGAATCGGCCGCAAAGCAACGCTGGCAGGCTTTTTGGCCGCGTGCGCCGTGTGCGCATGGTTTTTCGGGCAAAGCACCACTGCTGCCGAAGTCATGATTTGGGGCAGCCTGATGTCCTTCTTCAACTTGGGCGCATGGGGCGTTTTGTACACCTACACCCCTGAGCTCTACCCCTTGCGCTTCCGTGCTTTCGCATCCGGCTGGGCAGGCGCCATCGGCCGCATCGGCGGCATACTCGCGCCCATAGTGGTGGCGGCGATGGTGGGCAACAGCGGCGGCTTCGGCAATATCTTTATGATGTTCGCGCTGGTTATGCTGCTGATTGTGGCGGTAATCTTGGTATTGGGTGAAGAAACCAAAGGCCGTACGCTGGAAGACATCAGCCAATAAAAGATAGACATGAAAAAGGCCGTCTGAAAAATATTTTCAGACGGCCTTTTTCATTTACGTTTGTAATTTTAATAC
>NZ_JBQCWY010000552.1:0-2066 GCF_051956955.1 Neisseria sp. P0021.S005
GGCCAATACGATATCGTGTCCGCGTTGTTTGAGCAGGCGACCGAGGCGGAAAGTGGCATTTTCAGTGCCACCGAGGCCAGACATGGAGGTAGTCAGGGTGATTTTCATGATATTCCCTTTGTTTTAGATGGGGTATAGCTATATGTGTAAGCGGCCTGATTTTGTAATTTGGATGCGACAAATGTGCTGTAAATGTAAATCAGCAGGCAGGGTAGCCAGATGAAGGGCATACGCAAAATGGTGGACGGAATAAAACCTGCTAACAAGAAAATGCCCAAGGCAACCCAAGCCAGTACGCGTGATTTGTTGGTTAGTGCACGGCTTGAGGCAGTGTAGAGGAAATAAAACGCTACAAATGCAATAAAGCCGAGCAGGGAAATTATGCCGAAACCCAGATACAGCTCGATGATGAAGCTGTGCGGGTTTTCAAAGCCCAAGCTGTCGCTCAAATGGCCGCCGAAATATTCGCGAAAATTTTTTGGTCCGTAGCCGGTTAGCAACAGGGGCGGATTATTCCAAAAATAGTTGTAAATCTCCTGACGGTAGGACACAGAGTTGTCGCTGTCTAAATCGAATAGAAAAAGGTATACGCGGCTGGAAAAACGTTCAAGAAAAGGGTTGCCGTTAAGTGACAGCAAAAATTCCGCGATGACACGGGATGGAATCATCGATAATGTTAACGCGAGCAGTCCTGTGGCAATAATGGTAATAAAACCATTTTTACGATAAGCTATATAAATGAGTGAAATCAAAAGGTAGCAGGCAATAGCTGTGCGTGATACGCAAACAAAAATGGCCATACCTAGTAGTAAATATAATCCCCAGCCCAGTAGTTTCTCTTTGTGTTTGCGTCCTTGCAGTTGAAAGAAAAATAGGATGGCGGGTGCGAGGCAAACGGCAGTGGCAGCAAGGTTGTTGGGGTTGAAAAACAGCCCTTTGAGCGAGCCTTCTTTAATGGCCAGTTCATCACTGGCACTGACAAACTGAATGCCGGTAATCAATTCCACAAATGGTGGAATGGCAACATAAAGGGCAAAGACCAATAAAAACTTCTGAATAACGCCCAATGGATCTTCAGCGCGCATAAGCACTTGGTAAAACAAGTAGAAAAAAACCGGCACCGCCATAAAAAACAAGATGTCCATGTATTGAGTCGGTATCAGCGATGTAATGCCCATGTGGATGGCCGGCCAAATACACATGGCGGCCAGGGCGCAGAGCATGACAAAAATTTTGCGCGGAATATGCTTGCCCTCCAAAAAGAATACGGCAAGGCCAATCAATACGAACAACAACGATAAAGGATTATCGATGCGCGGTACGCCGATTTTAAAAGACAGCGCCGGCCCCAGCATATAAGCTGTAAACATAATGTATAGGATGTAAGTGTATAAATTTAGACGTTTTATTTTCATAGTCGTTCTGTTGTTATCGTAGAGACCTGAATCTCAGGTTGGCTATTTTGCCGAACGGTTTAATTTGGCTTTGATTTTTTCGGTCGCGGCAAATAGTGCGTGTTTGTATTTTAGGAACAGGAAACCTAGCCCGACTGCCCATGCCAGCGCAAACCAGATGTAGTTGTCGCGCGTACCCAGCCAAGTATAGGCAAGGCAGATCATCAGGCAGAGCGTTGAGTTTGTATAAATCTTCAGGCGCGGCAAAGGCTGCCACAGGCGTGAAGAGAATTCGGTTTTAAAGATGAAAAACAGCCAAAAAGCCGTTGCGCTGGCCATAGCCGCACCTTTTGCACCGAATTTCGGTACCAGCAGATAGAGCAGGGCGGTATTGGCGATAAAGGCAACGATGTTGATGACGGTAATCAGCCAAGTTGAGCGGACAACGTTCAAACCGATGCCGCTGACTTCGGTCAGCGTGTAAAACAGGGGGAAGAGCATACACGAGAGCAGGATAAATTGAACCTGCGTGTATTTTTCCGGCAGTATCCAGGTCACCATCGGCGAGAAAATCCCAATGAGGCAAATCATTGCGCTGATGAGGACGGTCATGGAAAGCGTGATGTCGCCGATTTTATCCAGATTGGTTTTTTCTTCTACCCATTTGAACAC
>NZ_JBQCWY010000553.1:0-2064 GCF_051956955.1 Neisseria sp. P0021.S005
CAATGCATTCCGCTACAAAAGCGCGGCGTTTGATACATTTATGAACAATACGCTGAAAGATGGTGTCAGCAAGGAAGCGCGCAGCCAGCTCTATGCCGATGCGGAGAAGCAGCTTCAAGAAGACGCTACACTGATTCCGTTGTATCATCAGGTTGAAGTGCGTATGGTCAAACCCGATATTATCGGCTATTCCGACAAAGACCCTTTACGGAACTACACAGTCAAGAACTGGTCGTTCGCACCGAAAAAATAGATTGATTATAGACAGCACAAGTTTTCAGACGGCCTTGATGACAGAGGCCGTCTGAAACAACAGGAGACATAACACATGAAATCTGTACAACAACGTTTGTCCGCTTTACGCGAAGCTATGAAAAAACATGGCGTGGACGCGTTTGTCATCCCTTCCGCCGATCCGCACCTTTCCGAATACCTGCCCGAGCATTGGCAGGCACGTCGCGATTTTTCCGGCTTTACCGGTTCGGCCGGTACTTTGGTGGTAACCGCCGATAAAGCAGGCGTGTGGACGGACAGCCGCTATTGGGAACAGGCAGGCCAACAGCTCGCGCCAAACGGCATCGAGCTGCAAAAAATGGGCGTTGATGCGCCTTATACCGAGTGGTTGGCACAAAATCTGCCCGAGGGCGCAGTCGTCGGCGCGCCTGCCGATATGTTCGCACTCAGCGGCGAGCGCGGTTTGAAACAGGCACTTGCCGCCAAAAACATCCGCCTCGAATATCCTGAAACTTTGTTGGACGAAGTGTGGGACGACCGTCCTGCATTGCCGACTCCGGAAATCTACGTTCACCATCCCGACTATGTTTCCGAAACGGCGGCCGAAAAATTGGCCCGTATCCGTGCGGCCATGAAAGAGCAGGGCGCAGATGCGCATTTGGTTTCTTCTTTGGACGACATCGCTTGGATTACCAATCTGCGCGGCGATGATGTACCGTTCAACCCCGTGTTCTTGTCCCATTTGTTTATCAGCCAAGACAAAGCCGTATTGTTTACCGATGCAGGCCGTCTGAAAGCCGAATCTGCCGAAGCCTTGAAAGCGGCAGGCTTTGAAGTATTGCCTTATGCGCAAGCGGCGGACTACTTGGCAGGCGTTAAGGGCGCATTGCTGATTGATCCGAACAAAACTGCTGTCGGTACTTTGCGCCGCCTGCCTGAAGACGTTCGTTTGATTGAAGCCATCCACCCAAGCACATTCTTCAAATCAGTCAAATCCGATGCCGATATCGCCCATATCCGCAATACCATGGCGGAAGACGGCGCGGCATTGTGCGGCTTCTTTGCCGAGTTTGAACAAATCTTGGCAGACGGCGGCGAATTGAGCGAGCTGGATATCGACGGCATGCTCTACAAACACCGCAGCCAACGTCCCGGCTTTATTTCGCCAAGTTTCGATACCATCGCGGGCTACAATGCCAATGCCGCCTTGCCTCATTACAGTGCGACACCAGAAAACAACAGTAAAATCAAAGGCGACGGTATGCTGCTGATTGACTCCGGCGGCCAATACTGGGGCGGTACGACCGACATCACGCGCGTGGTTCCTGTCGGCAATCCGAGTGCGGCCATGAAACGCGATTACACTTTGGTGTTGAAGGCGCATATTTCTCTGGCTGAGACCATTTTCCCTGAAAACATCAAAGGCCCGATGATTGATGCCATCTGCCGCAAATCGCTCTGGCAGGCACAATGCGATTATGGTCACGGTACCGGTCATGGCGTGGGCTATTTCCTCAATGTGCATGAAGGCCCGCAAAGCATTGCCGTTGCCGCCGTGCCGCAACCGCATCACGCGATGCAGTCAGGCATGCTGACTTCCAACGAGCCGGGTCTTTACCGTCCGGGTAAGTGGGGTATCCGTATCGAAAGCCTGGTAATCAACCGTCCGGTTGAAAACCCTGAGGAAACCGAGTTCGGCAAATTCCTGTATTTTGAAACCGTTACCCTCTGCCCAATCGATACGCGCCTGATTGATACCAAACTGATGACCGGCAGCGAAATCGAATGGCTGAACCAATATCACGCCGAAGTGCGCCGCCGTCTCGAGCC
>NZ_JBQCWY010000554.1:0-2056 GCF_051956955.1 Neisseria sp. P0021.S005
CTTTAAATTTACGAGAAAAAGACCCGTATTTGGAGCGGGAGAAACAACGTTACGCTCATCCGTTGCCCAGCCGTGAATGGGTCATTGAATTATTGGAACAAAAAGGTGTGCCGACAAAAATCGAAGCTTTGGCACATGAATTGTCGATTACAGAAGATGAATATGAATTCTTCGAGCGCCGTCTGAAAGCGATGGCACGCGATGGCCAGGTGTTGATTAATCGACGTGGGGCGGTGTGTGCGGCAGAAAAATTGGCATTGGTTAAATGCCGTGTCGAAGCGCATAAAGACGGTTTTGGTTTTGCCGTGCCGCTTACGCCGACAGGTGAGGGCGATTTCGTCTTGTATGAGCGTCAGATGCGCGGCGTGATGCACGGGGATATTGTTACCGTGCGTCCTGCCGGTATCGACCGCAGAGGCCGTCGCGAAGGTACGGTTTTGGATGTGGTGGAGCGTGCGCAGTCTAAAGTGGTCGGCCGTTTTTATATGGATCGCGGCGTGGCGATTTTGGAGGCAGAAGACAAACGTTTGAATCAAAGCATTGTTTTGGAACCTGAAAGTGTAGCGCGCTTTAAACCGCAATCCGGTCAAGTCATTGTTGGTGAAATTGAGACTTACCCCGAGCAAAACCGCCCTGCCGTAGCGAAAATTATTGAAGTATTGGGTGATTATGCCGACAGCGGTATGGAAATCGAAATCGCCGTGCGCAAGCACCATTTGCCGCACCAATTTAGCGAAGCGTGTGTCAAAGCTGCGAAGAAAATTCCCGATCATGTGCGTAAAACCGACTTGAAAGGGCGCGTGGACCTACGAGATTTGCCTCTGGTAACCATCGATGGCGAAACTGCGCGGGACTTTGACGATGCGGTTTTTGCCGAAAAAATCGGCCGCAATTACCGCTTGGTGGTGGCGATAGCCGATGTCAGTCATTATGTCCGCCCTGATGACACGATTGATGTAGATGCTCAAGAACGCAGTACCAGCGTGTATTTCCCGCGCCGTGTGATTCCGATGCTGCCGGAGAATTTGTCCAACGGCATCTGCTCGCTCAATCCTGATGTCGAACGCCTGTGTATGGTGTGCGATATGGTGA
Organism: Neisseria sp. P0021.S005; assembly: GCF_051956955.1. Lineage (NCBI taxonomy): Bacteria > Pseudomonadati > Pseudomonadota > Betaproteobacteria > Neisseriales > Neisseriaceae > Neisseria > Neisseria sp. P0021.S005. The sequence continues at coordinate 1,093 of NZ_JBQCWY010000554.1, forward strand.
TTACTTATGCCGGCAATATCAAGGAATACCGTTTCTATCCGGCAGTAATGCGTTCGCATGCGCGACTGACTTATAATCAAGTTTGGGATTGGATTTCAGACGGCCGGGATCATCCGTTTAAACCGCAAATCGATACTCTGTATAAATTATTCAAAATCTTGCAGAAAAAACGTTTCGAGCGTGGCGCGGTTGAGTTTGAGAGCATTGAAACCCAGATGATTTTCGACGACAACGGTAAAATCGACAAGATTGTTCCCGTTGTACGCAACGATGCGCACAAGCTGATTGAAGAATGTATGCTGGCGGCGAATGTTTGCGCGGCAGAGTTCTTGCTGAAAAACAAACATACGGCTTTGTTCCGCAATCACTTGGGCCCGACTCCCGAAAAACTGGCTACTTTACGCGAGCAGCTTGGTTTGCTGGGTCTGAGTTTGGGCGGCGGCGATAATCCGACGCCGAAAGACTATGCTGCGCTTGCCGAACAATTTAAAAACCGTCCGGATGCGGAGCTGTTGCAAGTGATGATGTTGCGTTCTATGCAACAGGCGGTTTATGAGCCGCATTGCGACGGTCACTTTGGTTTGGCTTATGGTGCATATGCACACTTTACTTCGCCTATCCGCCGTTATCCGGATTTGACGGTGCATCGTGCCATCAAAGCTGTATTGAACGGACAAACTTATCAACCCAATAAAACCTGGCAGGCTTTGGGCGTACATACCTCTTTCTGCGAGCGCCGAGCCGATGATGCCAGCCGCGATGTGGAAAACTGGCTGAAAACTTATTATATGCGCGACAAAGTCGGCGAAGTCTTTAGTGGTAAGATTTCGGGCATGACAAGCTTCGGTATTTTTGTAACCTTGGACGACATTCATATCGACGGTTTGGTACACATCAGCGATTTGGGAGAGGATTATTTCAACTTCCGTCCTGAAATTATGGCAATTGAGGGCGAACGCAGCGG
>NZ_JBQCWY010000555.1:0-2051 GCF_051956955.1 Neisseria sp. P0021.S005
TACTAATTCAGATGATTATTTTAGTGTATGAAAATCTGATAATCGGTTACATGCTCCTACTAAACGGAGTTTTCTATGCCTAAATCATGAAAATTCGACCATAAAAAAGGCCGTCTGAAACCTTGATTCCATCTTTCAGACGGCCTCGATGACAGATTAAAATAAGCTTTTCCACTTAAACCGGATTCAAACCATGAACACTTCCGCCTTTTTCCCCCACATTACCCTTATCGGCGTCGGTTTAATCGGCGGTTCGTTCATGCTCGACCTCAAACGCTTGGGACTGGTGCAAACCGTTACCGGCATCGACACCAATGCCGACAACCTCAATTACGCACTCGAATGCGGCATCATCGACCATGCCTATCCGGATATTTGCGCCGAAAGCATCGGCAACGCCGATTTGGTTTTGATTGCCACGCCTGTCTCCGTCCTGCCTGACGTATGCCGCGACATCAAGCCCTTCTTAAAAGATACGGCCTGCGTTTCCGATGTCGGCAGCACCAAACAATCGGCACTCAATGCCTTCCGCACCCACTTATCCGACCGCCTGCCGCAATGTTTTGCCGCCCACCCGATTGCCGGCTCCGATCAAAGCGGGGCAAAATCCGCGCGTTGCGGTTTGTTTCAAAACAGCCGCCTGATTATTACGCTACATGGCCAAGAGGCTTCAGATGGCCTGAGACGGCTGAAAAGCCTGTGGCAGGCGGTTGGTTCGCAAATTTCGACCATGAGTGCCGAAGAACACGACAATATTTTTGCCGCCGTTTCCCACTTGCCGCACTTAGTCGCCTTTGCCTATGTCCACGCTTTGGTTGATCATCCTCACGGCAAAGACTACCTCCCCTATGCCGCCACCGGCTTTCGCGACTTTACCCGCATCGCTTCCAGCCATCCTGCCGTTTGGACAGACATCTGCATGGCCAACTGCCCTGCCCTGCTCAAACTGACCGGAGATTTGAAAGAACAATTATCCAAATTGGAACAACTCCTTTCAGACGGCAACAAAACCGAGCTTTACCGCTATTTTGAAGAAGCCGCACAAATGCGTAATGACTGGCTAAAAAACCGTTAAATCTGTTTTCAGACGGCCTGACGCCTTCTCAGCTAAAATCTTCATCACAATAAAAAGGGCATCTGTTTAGATGCCCTTTTGGATTTCTTACGACTTCAACGTTTCACTCAGCCTTTCAAACGAAACTCAGCCGCTCTGGCGTGCGCGGTCAAGCTTTCGCCATGCGCCAACACGCTGGCGGTTTTGCCCAACTTCTGCGCGCCTTGTTCTGAAACCTGAATCAGACTGGAGCGTTTTTGGAAGTCATATGTTCCCAAAGGAGAAGAGAAACGCGCCGTGCGGCTGGTCGGCAAAACGTGGTTGGGGCCTGCGCAATAGTCACCAAGGCTTTCACTGGTATAGCGTCCCATGAAAATAGCGCCGGCGTGGCGGATTTTTTTCGCCCACGCTTGCGGATTTTCAACCGACAATTCCAAGTGTTCGGGAGAAATATAGTTAGCGATTTCGCAGGCTTCGTCCAAGTCTTTAGCCAAAATCATTGCGCCGCGGTTACCCAATGAAGCTTCAATAATTGCACGGCGCGGCATGGTTTCAATCAAGCAGTTCATGGCCGTCTGAACTTCGTCCAAATACGCTTGAGAAGTACCGATCAAAATCGCCTGTGCAATTTCATCGTGTTCCGCCTGACTGAACAAATCCATGGCCACCCAATCGGCAGGCGTCGTACCATCCGCAATCACCAAAATTTCAGACGGCCCTGCCACCATATCGATACCGACCACGCCGAACACGCGTCGTTTGGCCGCAGCGACAAAGGCATTGCCCGGGCCGGTAATCTTATCGACTTGAGGCACAGATTCCGTACCATAGGCCAAAGCCGCAACCGCCTGCGCGCCTCCGACCGTAAACACTTTGGTTACACCGGCCACAAAAGCAGCCGCCAACACGATATCGTTGCGCTCGCCTTTCGGAGTGGGAACGACCATGATGATTTCTTTCACGCCGGCAACGTGGGCAGGCATGGCGTTCATGATGA
>NZ_JBQCWY010000556.1:0-2033 GCF_051956955.1 Neisseria sp. P0021.S005
TGAAAAAATTGTTGAAATGGCTGGCCGTATTTTTGACGGCATTTGCCGCCGTGGTTGCCGCATTGTTGTTTGTTCCGAAAGACAACGGCAAACCATACCGTATTACCATTACCAAAAACCAAGGTATCTCTTCCGTCAGCCGCAAACTGGCTCAAGACGGCATTGTTTATAACCGTTATGTGCTGGTAGCTGCCGCATATGTGATGGGCGTGCACAACCAACTCAATGCCGGCTCTTACCGCCTGTCTGCCAAAGTATCGGCTTGGGACATTTTAAAACGCATTAAAAAAGGCCGTCCTGATTCGGTCAGCGTGCAAATTTTGGAAGGCGCGCGTTTTGCCCAAATGCGCCGTATTATCGACAATACTGCCGACATTGCCCACGATACGCGCGGTTGGAGTAATGAAAAACTAATGGCTGAAGTGGCGCCCGATGCCTTGAGCAGCAATCCTGAAGGACAGTTTTTCCCGGATAGTTACGAAATTGATGCTGGTGGCAGCGATCTTCAAATTTACAAAATCGCCTACCGTAAAATGCGGGAAAACCTGCAAGAAGCATGGGACGACCGTCAAAGCGGCCTGCCTTATAAAAATCCGTACGAAATGCTGATTATGGCGAGTCTGATTGAAAAAGAAACCGCACACGAAGACGACCGCGCCCATGTGGCCGCAGTATTCGTCAACCGCCTGAATATCGGCATGCGCCTGCAAACCGACCCGACCGTTATCTATGGCATGGGCGATGCGTATAAAGGCAGAATCCGCAAAGCCGACCTGCAACGCGATACGCCTTACAATACCTATACGCGCAGCGGTTTGACGCCGACGCCGATTGCGCTTCCCGGCAAGGCCGCGCTTGAAGCAGCGGGTCATCCGTCTGATGAAAAATATCTGTATTTCGTCTCAAAAATGGATGGTACGGGCTTGAGCGAGTTCAGCCACAATCTTTCTGAACACAACGCTGCCGTGCGCAAATATATTTTGAAGAAATAAACCGAATAGGCCGTCTGAAACATTTATAATCCCAGTTTCAGACGGCCTTTAAATTGACGATATCCATATGAAACCTAGATTTATTACCCTTGACGGCATAGACGGCGCAGGCAAGTCCACCAACCTCGCAGTAATGAAAGCATGGTTTGAGAAACACCAACTGCCCGTATTGTTTACGCGCGAACCGGGGGGTACTCCGGCCGGAGAAGCATTGCGTGAAATCCTGCTCAACCCTGCCACCCAAGTCGGCCTGCGTACCGAAACCCTGCTGATGTTTGCAGCCAGGCAGCAACACTTGGAAACAGTCATTCTGCCTGCCCTGAAAAACGGCACGCATGTCGTTTCCGACCGCTTTACCGATGCAACGTTTGCCTATCAAGGCGGTGGACGCGGTGTTCCCTTGCAAGATATTGCCACGCTTGAGCATTGGGTGCAGGGCGATTTCCGTCCAGATTTAACTTTGCTGTTGGATGTGCCTTTGGAAGTATCGATGGCGCGCATCAACCAAACGCGTGAGAAAGACCGCTTTGAACAAGAAGAAGCCGAGTTTTTCAATCGGGTGCGCGAAGTGTATCTGCAACGTGCTAACGAACAGCCGGAACGCTATGCCGTCATCGACAGCAGCCAAAGTCTGGACGCGGTAAAAAATCAGATTGAAACCGCGCTGGACAGTCATTTTGGATTGAATGTTTAAGTTTAAATAAAATGCCGTCTGAAAGAAGGGTAGTGTGGCGAAGAAATATTATTACAGAAGTTTTTAGACATAAAACTAAATAAAACGAAATATCAAAACAAATGTAATAAATATCGGTATGCGCCACCAAAAGAACATGATAAAATTACGGTCCCTTACAAAGCCGGTCTGTTAACAACCCGACTTTAGAAATTTTAAACGTCTGAAGCAGCCTGTTTCAGACTTGTTCGCTGTAAAATCTCTCTCGCAAACAGGATCGATAAATGGAAAATTCATTAAAAGAAGCCGCCCTGCAGTTCCACGAATTCCCCGTGCCGGGCAAAATCTCCGTTACCCCAACCAAATCT
>NZ_JBQCWY010000557.1:0-2031 GCF_051956955.1 Neisseria sp. P0021.S005
ACAAAAACCTGCCTTTGAAAAGGCAGGTTTTTTTCAGACGGCCTTTGAGCCGTTAAAGATTTTGCAAACGTTCGACAGAAGGTGCGTAGTAGTAAGCACCTGATACGGCTTTAGACAAATGTTTCAGCAGTAAGTCGGTTTTGCCGTCAGATTCGCCGAACATATTGAGCAGTTGAACTTCAATATTGTGCAGCGTGTTGCAATAGGAAGTGAACATCAAACCATGTTCGCCGCTGAGTTTGCCGAAGGGTAGGCTGCGGCGGACAATTTTCAGGCCAACGCCGTTTTCTTTAACATTGACGCGGCCGAGATGGGAATCTGGCAGGCGCACGTCTTTGCTGAATTCGTCATTGGTTTCTTTGCTGCGGCCAACGCTGGCTTCTTGTTCGGCAGTGGGAACGGCATCCCATTTTTTCAAATCGTGCAGGTATTTTTGCAGCAAAACATAGCTGCCGCCGGCATCAGGCTTGCCTTCGGGAATAATGGCGACATTGCGCACATTGTCATCGCCCTGCGGATTTTCCGTACCGTCGACAAAACCGTCCAAGCCGCGGTCTTCATACAGGCGCAGGCCGTGTTCTTCAGTGGCTACGCGGATGCTGTCGCCGAATGCGCTGAAAACAGATTGGGCCAAGGCGTAGGCGGCTTTTTGCTCGGTGGCTTGAATGTGGATATAGAGGTCGTGTTGGGTGGAGGGTGCGAGGCCGTTGCCCAATTCTGGGAAAGGTTTGATTTCGCTGCCTTCGTCAGTATGGCCGAACGATTGCCATGCGCGGCTGCCAAAGGCAATGGTCAAACCCAAAATATCATTCGGAAAACGGGTTTTCAGTTTAGCCAGAGCCTCCAAAGAAAGACGGCAGGCAGATTTGATGTCTTCATTGCGGCCGTCTGAAATGTCTGCTTCGATAAAAATACCGGCTTGTGCGTGATCAGGAATAATGGCTGATTGGGGATGGCTCATGATGATTCCTTTCAAAATATTATGGGTTTTTACGCGGGGGATTATACACTGAAAGTTTCAGACGGCCTAAAATCTGCCTTTTGATTTTTTAGGGCGGAAAGGCATGTTTGGCAAGATGTTTTTTGTGAGCGTCATTCTGTTGCAAGTGTTTACATTCGGGCTCGGGCGTTCGCTGCAATGGTTGTTTGCGCCTTGGATTGGCAAAGTCGGCAGACGTTGGCTGATGGGTATTTCCTATTTCATTACAAACGGCTTGTTGGTCGGTTTGCTGCTGGAGTTGGGACATATAATATTCCGCGCGATGGCGTTTTGGATGGTGATCTTGCTGTTTGTGATGTATGCCGCGCTGGCGACATTTATCCTGTATCTTTTGCTGCGCCGTTTTATGGCACGCCAACTGCTGTCACGAAGCCTGCGGCTGTTTGCGCCTTTGTTTGTGGCCGGTTTGCTCGGTTTTGGGATGTATAACGCCTATACGCCTGTTGTTCGCCATCAGACTGTATTCATCAATAAGAAAATGGATAAGCCGCTGCGTATCGGCGTGGCCAGCGATTTGCACTTGGGGATTTTGTTTGGCGCGCGTCAATTGGACAAGCTAACGGACATCATGAAGCGGGAAAAAGTCGACATGGTGTTGCTGCCGGGGGATTTGATGGACGATACCGTTGATGCCTACCTTAAAGAAAACATGAAACCGCATTTGCAGAAGCTGACTGCGCCGATGGGCGTTTATGCCACTTTGGGCAATCATGACTGGTTCCGCGATCAGAAGCGTATCAAACATGAATTGGAAGCGGCAGGTTTGACGGTTTTGGCCAATCAGGTTCTGGAAGTGAATGGTGTGTTGCTGGTAGGGCGGAGCGATGATTTGGATCGCAAGCGTCCCAGTGCGGAGCAGCTTTTGGAAGGTCAAAATACCCAATTACCGGTTTTATTGATGGATCACCGTCCTACTTCAATCGAAACCCATGCCCGGCTGCCGATTGATGTGCAGGTCTCCGGCCATGTCCACAACGGCCAAGTTGCACCTGCCAACCTTATCGTCCGTACGCTTTATCGTCTTGCTTACG
>NZ_JBQCWY010000558.1:0-2015 GCF_051956955.1 Neisseria sp. P0021.S005
GACCCAAGCCATGCAAAGCAGCGAAATGCCGCTGGAAGACGCCCTGGCCGCCTATCAGGAAGGCAACGAATTGGTCAGATACTGCCAAACCAAATTAGCGGAAGTCGAGCAGAAACTGCAAGTCTTGGATGCCGGCGAACTGAAGGAGTTGAACCTTGAACCCGGCGAATGAACTCAAAACATGGCAGCAAAAAGCCCAAGCGCAAACCGAATTGCTGCTGGCGCATTTCTTGCCGTCTGAAAGCCAAGTGCCGCACACGCTGCACGAAGCCATGCGTTACGTTACCCTCGGCGGCGGCAAACGGCTGCGCCCGCTCTTGGTCCTTGCCGCGTCCGAATTGGGCGAAGCAAACCAAAATGCCGTCGAGCAGGCGATGGCGGCCATTGAAATGGTGCACGTCTATTCGCTGGTTCACGACGATATGCCGGCGATGGACAACGACAGCCTGCGCCGCGGCAAACCGACCTGCCATGTGCAATACGATGAAGCAACCGCCCTTTTGGTCGGCGATGCGCTGCAAACCCAAGCCTTTGATGTACTGAGCCGTCCGACAGGCCTGCCTGCCGAACGCCAGCTTGCCATGTTGTCCACGCTGGCCCAGGCATCCGGCAGCCTCGGCATGGCGGGCGGACAAGCCATCGACCTGGCCAATGTCGGCAAAGCCATGAATCAGGCCGAATTAGAACAGATGCACAGCCTCAAAACCGGCGCGCTCATCCGCGCGGCCGTGGCCTTAGGCGCACTTTCCTGCCCGGACTTAATACCGGCGCAAATCCAAACCTTAGACCGCTACGCTGCCAAATTGGGCCTGGCTTTCCAAGTGATCGACGATGTATTGGACTGCGAAGCCGATACCGCCACCTTGGGCAAAACCGCCGGCAAAGACTCGGACAACGACAAACCGACCTACGTCAAACTGATGGGCCTGCACGCCGCGCGTACTTACGCAGAAACGCTGATTGCAGAAGCTGTTGCCCTGATTGAGCCATTCGGCGGCAAAGCCCTGCGCCTGCGCCAACTGGCTGAGTTTGTTACTGCGCGGAAAAACTAAACCTGCGAATAAAATAAAGGCCGTCTGAAACCTGATTTTAGGTTTCAGACGGCCTTTTTAAACAGCCTGTTTGGCTGGTTCAACCGAATGCTGAGTCTTTCTAAATACGGCTCAAAAATCCCCCGCAAACTGCGTTGACAAGCCTCAGCCTGTCTGTTTAATCTAATAGGGCATCTACAAACGCTTTGGCATTAAACGGACGCAAATCGTCGATGCCTTCGCCTACACCGATGTAGCGGACGGGAACTGGGCGGTCAGAGGCAAGGGCGGCAAGGATACCACCTTTGGCCGTACCGTCGAGCTTGGTGACGATCAGGCCGGTCAAGCCCAGCGCTTCGTCAAAGGCTTTTACTTGGTTGACGGCGTTTTGACCGATATTGGCATCAAGCACGACAATGATTTCATGTGGCGCATCCGGCATGGCTTTTTGCAACACGCGTTTCACTTTTTTGATTTCTTCCATCAAATGAAGCTGCGTCGGCAGACGGCCGGCTGTATCGGCCAGCACAATGTCTATGCCACGTGCTTTGGCGGCTTGGACAGCATCGAAACAAACGGCTGCGGAATCGCCTGTGGTTTGCGAAATCACGGTTACATTGTTGCGCTCGCCCCAAGCTTGAAGCTGCTCACGCGCGGCGGCACGGAAAGTATCGCCTGCCGCCAACAGCACAGATTTGCCCTGCGCTTGGAAGTATTTGGCCAATTTGCCGATAGATGTGGTTTTGCCTGCGCCGTTGATACCGGCAAGCATAATCACGAAAGGCTCCTTGGTTTCCGGCAAGACCAAAGGTTTTTCCAGAGGCTTAATCAAGTCGTACAGCGCATCTTTCAGCGCACCGCGCAATTCGTTGCCGTCTTTGAGGCCTTTGAGGCTGACACGGTCGCGCACGTCTTTCATCAAGTATTCGGTGGCTTCCATGCCCATATCGCTGGTAATCAGCACGGTTTCCAGCTCTTCGTACA
>NZ_JBQCWY010000559.1:0-2011 GCF_051956955.1 Neisseria sp. P0021.S005
CGCAAGGTGCTGGAAACCATTGAGAAGGAAGGCTGATTATGGGCTTGAAACATTTTCTTGAAAAAATCGAACCGCACTTCCTGCCGGGCGGCAAACATGAAAAATGGTATGCCCTCTACGAAGCTGCGGCGACGATTTTCTATACATCCGGCGCGGTAACGCGCAAAGCGGCCCACGTCCGCGATGCGCTCGACTCCAAGCGCATGATGATTTTGGTGTGGCTGGCTTTGTTCCCTGCTATGTTCTACGGTATGTACAACGTCGGCGTACAGGCATTCGGTGCGTTAACGCCTGATTTGCTGCAACAAAATATCGCCAACGACTGGCATTACGCCCTTGCCAACGCTTTGGGCATCAATATGTCGTCTGAAGCGGGCGTGTTGGGCAAAATGCTGTTCGGCGCGATTTTCTTCCTGCCGATTTACGCGACTGTATTTGTTGTGGGCGGCTTCTGGGAAGTCTTGTTCGCCACTGTACGCAAACATGAAATCAACGAAGGTTTCTTCGTGACTTCGATTCTGTTTGCTTTGATCGTTCCCCCTACCCTGCCTTTGTGGCAAGCCGCTTTGGGTATTTCTTTCGGCGTTGTGGTTGCGAAAGAAGTATTCGGCGGTACAGGTAAAAACTTCATGAACCCTGCTCTTGCAGGCCGTGCGTTCCTGTTCTTTGCCTACCCTGCCAACATTACCGGCGATACCATTTGGACTGCGGTTGACGGCTATTCCGGCGCAACTGCTTTGGCGCAATGGGCGGCACACGGTGCAGACGGCCTGAAAAACGCTGTAACCGATCAAACCATTTCTTGGATGGACGCATTTATCGGTAACGTGCCCGGCTCAATCGGCGAAGTATCCACTTTGGCGCTCTTAATCGGTGGCGCGTTTATCGTGTTCACTCGTATTGCCTCTTGGCGCATTATCGCCGGCGTGATGATCGGTATGATTGCCATGTCTTCGCTGTTTAACTTCATCGGTTCGAACACCAACGCCATGTTCTCCATGCCTTGGTACTGGCATCTGGTTGTCGGCGGCTTTGCCATCGGTATGCTGTTTATGGCAACCGACCCTGTTTCCGCTTCCTTTACCAATGTCGGCAAATGGTGGTACGGCGCGCTAATCGGTGTGATGTGCGTGTTAATCCGCGTGGTCAATCCGGCTTACCCTGAAGGCATGATGTTGGCGATTCTGTTTGCCAACCTGTTTGCCCCGATTTTCGACTATTTCGTCGCACAAGCGAACATCAAACGCAGAAAGGCGCGCAGCAATGGCTAAGAAATTCGATAAAGACAGCTTCAGCGGCACGCTGATTGTGGTATTGGTTGTCAGCCTGATTTGTTCCATCATCGTTGCCGGTGCGGTCGTCGGCTTGAAACCCATCCAAGAGAAACAAAAACTCCAAGACAAACAAGGCTATATCTTGAGCGTAGCCGGTTTGATGGATAAAAACACCGACATCAGCAAAACCTTTGCCGAGCGTATCGAGCAACGCGTTGTCGATTTGGCAACCGGCGAATACGTGAAAGATGCGCCGAAAGACTTCAGCGCGCGCATCGCAGGCAAAGACCCTGCCCAAAGCATCCAAATCAAACCCGAAGACGATTTGGCCGGCATCAAAAGCCGTGCCAAATACACTGAGGTTTATCTGGTAAAAGGCGATGACGGCAAAGTCAGCCAAATCATCCTGCCTATGCACGGTAACGGTTTGTGGTCTGTTATGTACGGCTTTGTCGCCATCCAACCCGACGGCAACACCATCAACGGCATCACTTACTACGACCAAGGCGAAACCCCGGGCTTGGGCGGCGAAATCGGCAATCCGTTGTGGCAACAAAAATTCGTCGGCAAAAAACTGTTTGACGAACAAGGCAAACTCGCCCTGCATGTAGGCAAAGGCGCAAGTTCGGACAAAGAACACGGCGTAGATGCCCTCTCCGGCGCATCGCTGACATCTAAAGGCGTGCAAGGTTCGTTCGCCTACTGGTTCGGCGAAAACGGCTATATCCCCTACCTGA
>NZ_JBQCWY010000560.1:0-2009 GCF_051956955.1 Neisseria sp. P0021.S005
CGCAAAGCCATCTGAAGGCGATGTGTTTGAACCTTTTGAAAGCGGCTAACAGGCTAAGTGTGCCTGTTGCTGCTTAAAAGGCGGCCGGATGCCTGATTATCAGGTATCCAAGGGGGATTATGGGGGTATTTGAGTAGAATCAGTAGATATTTGAAACAAAAACAGCCGAAAACCTGTGTTAGGTTTCGGCTGTCGGAGGAAAAGGAATTTTGCAAAGGTCTCAGCCGGAGAGTTTGAATATATATACCAAACTGATCATCTTGGGCGGTTAAAAACATGGGAAGCACAAGAGCTTCAGTTAACCAAACGTTCCGACAGGCTTCATCATAACCCTAATACTCCGGGAAAACTCAGTGGTGATCATGCTGGTCATTTGGCGGGAGATAGATTTGGCGGGTCTCCAAAGTTAGATAATCTGGTATCCCAGCTTAGCGGAGTTAATTTAAGCAATTATAAAATTCTAGAAAATGAATGGGCAAATGCATTAATGGAAAAGAAACGCGTAACGGTAAATGTTGATATACAATACAAGGGAAATAGTTTAAGGCCAGATCATTTTGTTATTCAATATGAAATTGATGGCATTAAAAAAGTTGAAAAGATTTACAACACAGGAAAGTAAAAATGAAATTTGAAGATAAGATATCAGAAATACAAAAACGTATGCTTAGCTTGGCACTTGAATTTTCAGGAGAGGGGGTTACCGCTGTCTATATATATGGTGCAAGGGAAAGAAACGTATTGTCTTTTGATGCTTTTTTTAAAGTGGATAATAAAATTATGAGAAAGGAGTCTTTTAATACAAAAGAGATTCAATGGCAGTTTCTTAATCTTGGAATGGAAGATTATTCGGAACTATGCTCTGTCTTTGCCGAGAATCATCAGGAAATTCCAACTCAGTTGAAACTCATATATGACAATGTAAATCAGAAAGCATCCGCTAATTATTCATATGAAAAATTTTTCTCGCATAGAGATGATTTAACACCGGGTAATATTTTTGAACAATGGTTTAAAGAAGAAAAGCAAAAAACAGAAAACCCGTATGGCTAATCATGATTCCATAATGCAGATTAAAGGCAGCCCGAAACCCCATTCAGGCTGTCGTTTGCATTTGGGCACGCTGGCTTTCAGCCTGCTGCTCGGTTTCGGTTCGACTCTGATTGTGCCCGCCGCCGCCGCAGCAGCACGCAGGTGCAGGATGGCAGCAGCGCCGAAGCCGTCGGCAGCTCGCTGACAGCCGGCCGCCATCTCAGCATCCGTGCCACCGAAAGCAACATCGAAGCCAAAGGCGCACAAATCTCCGCCGAAGGCGATGCCCTGCTGTATGCCCGCGACGACATCCGACTGCTGGCCGCGGCCGACAGCCGCCGGCAAACCGGCAGCAGCAAGCGCAGCGGTTTCTCCATCGACAACCGCGACCATATCACCCCCTTCGGCACCTTTAACGATCAGGGGCAGGCTGCGGGCGAGATCGGCAGCATCAGCGGCAGCACCCTGTCCGTGGGCGGTAAAACCCGTCTGCTTGCCGAAAAAGGCAATATCGCCGTCAGCGGCAGCAGTCTGGTCTCCCAAGACGACCTGCTGCTTAAAGCCGGCGGCGACATCGACATCCGTGCTGCCGAACACCGCCAAAGCCAGAGCGAGCGCCAAGTTTCTTCCGGCATCGGCAGTGCCGTTATTTCCGACACCGAGCACTTTAGCGGCTGGATGAAAAACCGCCGCGAGAACGAGGGCGAAAAGGAACAACCGTTACCTTGGCACAGGAACAACGCCTGACCCAACATTAAATAACTTAAATATTAATTTAAAAGGCAAGCCAACAGAGTTAAAATTTAAATTCCCTGCTAGATAAGGATGTTTTAATGAATTTAGAGACAGCAGAAAATATTCAATGCGAATTTGAGTATTTAGCATTAGATGGTTATTTTCCAATGCATTTTGCATCGCATGGTCAAGGAAACAAAGATTGGCAATTTGCAGTTGAATTCATATATAGATTATTAATA
>NZ_JBQCWY010000561.1:0-2007 GCF_051956955.1 Neisseria sp. P0021.S005
TTATCCTTACTTCATCGTCAAAGGCGGTGAAACGCTGGCCATCGAATCCGGACAAAAATATTTTATCCATTGGCAGGATTTTTGGTGCTTGAAGCAATGCGAACGCTACAACTACCGCATGAACCGCAACAGCCAACTCGACATTATCGAGCGGCAGGCCGGCGGCATCATTATCCGTGTCAACGGAAGCAAAGGCAGCAGCATCCGCTTAATGCCCGAAGGCGAAGACAGGCGCGCCATTACACTTTATTTATGGAAATAAAGCTGTTTTCAGACGGCATGAAGCACCAAAAAGCTGATAAAATACCGCCTCACCCCCCTACGGCAAGCTATCCAACATGACCAAACATCCGCAAACAGCAGCTAATACCCGCTATGCCTTTGCCAGCATTGCCGCCATGTTGGCCGCATTTTTACTGTTCGTTGCCGTGATGTTGCTGCCTTTGGGGCTAACGGCAGACACCCAAGTGAGCCTGATACGGCTTTCACTCTACGCAATTGTGCTGTTTGCTGTACTTGGCGGTATTTTTTCTGTACGCGTTGCCTATTTGCGTAAAAAGAACGGAGCATGACATGACCCAAGCCGATAAAATTCCACAAGAAATCCGCCTCCAAAAAGAACGGCGCGTACTGACTTTGGTCTATGTTGACGGTGCCAAGAGCCTTCCTGCCGAATACCTGCGCGTGTACTCGCCCAGCGCGGAAGTGCGCGGACACGGCCCCGGTCAGGATGTTTTGCAAACAGGCAAAGCCGAAGTCAGCATTACCGATTTAGACCCCGTCGGTCAATACGCATTGAAAATTACTTTTTCAGACGGCCACGACAGCGGCCTTTACGATTGGGACTATCTCTACCGACTGGCGCACAATCAAGACGCGCTTTGGCAAGACTATCTCGACCGCCTCGAAAAAGCCGGCGCGTCCAGAATGCCAAGTGCAGAAGATTTAAAACACAAACACACACATTCCTGCGGTAGCGGCGGTTGCGGCGGAAAGGCCGTCTGAAAAAAGGCAAGACCGTAAGCTTGAATGACGGAAGGACCATTGACGGCAAAGCGTTCCTCTCCCCGCCCAAAAAAAGACGGGTAGTGGCTATCTTCGGCGATACCAAAGCCTGTCCGCGTGCAGCATGCTCCGTACAAAACGCAGACGTTTTGGTGTATAACCTTTTCCGCAGGCGATGAAGAGACAGTGGAACGAGTATTCCATTCGACCGTAGCCGATACAGCCAAGCTGGCTTTACAGGCCAATGTGAAACAACTTTACCTGACCCACATCAGCGCACGTTATACCGAAGAAGAACAACGCCTGATGCTGGAGCGGCAGGCACAAACTATATTTCCCGCGTCGAAAGTGGTTGGCGATTTCGACGTATTCGATACCTGAATCCGTATTATTTTAAGAAGGCAGACACTATGAGCGACCACAAAACCCATTTCGGCTTCACTACCGTTGACGAAGACGAAAAAGCAGGCAAAGTTGCCGAAGTCTTCCACTCCGTGGCAAAAAACTACGACATTATGAATGACGTAATGTCCGGCGGTCTGCACCGCGTTTGGAAACATTTCACAATCAATACCGCCCGTCTGAAAAAAGGCGACAAAGTATTGGACATCGCCGGCGGTACAGGTGATTTGTCCCGAGGCTGGGCAAAACGTGTGGGCAAAGAAGGCGAAGTTTGGCTGACAGACATCAACTCCTCCATGCTGACCGTCGGCCGCGACCGCCTGCTCAACGAAGGCATGATTCTGCCCGTATCATTGGCAGATGCTGAAAAATTGCCGTTCCCCGACAACTATTTCAATCTGGTTTCCGTCGCATTCGGCCTGCGCAACATGACGCACAAAGATGCCGCGCTGAAAGAAATGTACCGCGTATTAAAACCGGGCGGCACCCTGCTGGTGTTGGAATTCTCCAAAGTGTACAAACCTTTGGAAGGCGTGTACGACCTCTACTCTTTCAAACTGTTGCCGATTATGGGCAAACTGATTGCCAAAGATGCCGACA
>NZ_JBQCWY010000562.1:0-2001 GCF_051956955.1 Neisseria sp. P0021.S005
CAGCCAGATCTTCAAAGCCGACAATATCTGCGCCAGCTTCTTTAGCAGCATCTGCATTTGCACCTTGAGTAAACACAGCTACGCGAGTTGTTTTACCGGTACCTTTAGGCAGAACGACTGAACCACGAATAACTTGGTCAGATTTACGAGGATCAACACCCAGGTTGAAAGATACGTCAACAGACTCGTCAAATTTAGCAGTAGCAGCTTTTTTAACCAAAGCAATTGCTTCGTCGATTGCGTACAGTTTGTTAGCTTCAACAGAAGAGCGCAGAGCTTTCAAGCGTTTAGATACTTTAGCCATTATACAACACCCTCCACGTCCAAGCCCATTGAGCGAGCAGAGCCGGCAATAGTGCGAACAGCCGCATCCAAGTCAGCAGCAGTCAAATCAGGCTCTTTAGTTTTAGCAATTTCTTCCAACTGGGCGCGGGTCAATTTACCCACTTTATTAGTCAGAGGATTAGAACTACCTTTTTGCAGACCAGCAGCTTTTTTCAACAAGATAGAAGCTGGAGGGGTTTTCATCACAAAAGTGAATGATTTATCCGCAAATGCAGTAATAACGACTGGAATTGGCAAACCAGGTTCCATACCTTGGGTTGCAGCATTAAATGCTTTACAGAATTCCATGATATTCAAACCACGTTGACCCAAAGCAGGACCAACTGGGGGAGATGGATTGGCTTTACCTGCAGGAATTTGCAGTTTGATGTAGCCGATAATTTTCTTTGCCACTTAAGAACTCCTAAAAACGGGTATAACGCGGAACCATTCCGCTTCCCAAACAGAATTTGCGATTATATCCGCTTAAAAAAAAATTTTCAAGCGAATTAAACCACTTAAATCTTTTCAACCTGACCGAACTCTAATTCAACCGGTGTTTCACGACCAAAAATCTGAACTGAAACACGCAGTCTATTACGTTCGTAGTTAACTTCATCAACAATACCGTTAAAATCAGCAAATGGGCCTTCGTTTACTCGAACTTGCTGACCAACTTCAAACTCAACTTTTGGTTTTGGCTTCTCAACACCTGTTTTAGCTTGTTGCAAAATAGCATCTGCATCTTTTTGAGAAATTGGGATCGGGCGATTTCCACTACCGCCTACAAAACCATTTACTCGAGGGGTACTCTTAACCAAGTGCCATGAATCATCAGTCATTTCCATTTCAACCAATACATAGCCTGGATAGAATTTACGCTCACTGATGGTTTTTCGGCCATTCTTGATATCTACTACTTCCTCCACAGGAACGAGAATCTGGCCGAAATATTCTTCCATGTTTTCACGAGCAATACGCTCTTTCAATGTTTTTTGAACATTTTTCTCGAAACCGGAATAGGCCTGTACCACATACCAACGCTTTGACATCTTTACCCTTTCCTATTTAATAAAACATCAAAAAACAACCATGAAATAATTGTATCTGCCGTATAAATGAAGGCTGCTAAAACTGCAACGAAGATAATCACGAATACAGTCATTTTGACCGCTTCATCACGACTCGGCCAAACTACCTTCTTAAACTCAGTCCAAGAGCTCTTAAAATATGCAAACAGACCTTCTTTCTTTTCAGGAGCTGGCTTATTACTTACCACAACTTCCTTTTTCTGATGGTCTTCTTTGCGTCCAGACGGATGTTCTGTCATCTTTACTCACTTATCAATACCCCACCCGCCTTTATTTTAGATAGTGGCATTGATCCATTAATTAATTCCAAATAATCTTAAAACTTAAGTACAAAAAAATTAACCGGCACAAGGCCGGTTAATTTTTTATTTGGCAGGCCAAGAGGGTCTCGAACCCCCAACCCTCGGTTTTGGAGACCGATACTCTACCAATTGAGCTATTGGCCTGTAAACTTAAGCGATTACAGAAGAAACCACACCCGCACCTACGGTACGACCACCTTCGCGAATCGCAAAGCGCAGACCTTCTTCCATAGCGATAGGCGCAATCAGTTCTACAGTAATGGTTACGTTCTCACCTGGCATTA
>NZ_JBQCWY010000563.1:0-1995 GCF_051956955.1 Neisseria sp. P0021.S005
ATTGACAGGCCTTTAATGATGATATTGCGATACCTTTCAGACGGCCTTGATTTATTCAGTAAAAAAAGTATGTGCGCCCAAATAGTTTTTTGCGTAGAACGGAGTGGAAAGTTTTTCGGTTTTGATGGTTTTACCGCTGCTGGGGGCGTGAATAAATTCGCCGTTGCCGATGTAGAGGCCGACATGGGAATATTTGTGTGCGCCGCCGGTATTGAAGAAGACAAGATCGCCGGCTTTCAATTTGCTGTCGGGAATTTTTCGGCTGGCTGCGGCCATATCGCGTGCGGTGCGTGGCAGATTGACGTTGAGGGCGTTTTTATAGACGAATTGGATCATGCCGCTACAGTCAAAGCCTGTGGCTGTGGTGCTGCCTCCCCATTTGTAGGGCGTACCGATCAGGCCTAGGCTGTGAAGCATCAATTCCTGCGAACCTTGGGTGTGGTCGATATGGGAAATGCGGACAGGTTGGATTGTTCTGGCGGTTGTTTGCGGCTTGTGGGATTTATGCTTGCCAGTGGTGCCGCAGGAGGCCAACAATAAGCAGGTGGTACAAACAAATAGGGTTTTGCAGATGAGTCGAGACATGGTGAATTCCTCCGGCTGCATGATTTTTGTTTTCAGACGGCCTCTATAATAATCCTTCTATGGGCAGGATGGACAGGATTTTTGAAGTCATCCGTTTCCAGAACTTGGCTTCGGGTTCGTGTGCGTAAGTTCGTTTTTCGCTTGGGTCATACCAGTATAGTTTGTTGTAATTGCCAAGCGTTACCTGATAGGCGTAGCTTGGGGTGGTCGTAACGAGGGTGCGCTGCATTTGGCCTGCGATTTCGGGGCTTTCGATGACGACACCCATTTCGGTATTGAGGCGTGCGGAGCGTGGGTCGAGGTTGAATGAGCCGATGAAAACGCGTTTCTCGTCCACGATGAATGTTTTGGCATGCAGGCTGGTGGTGGAGCTACCGGTTAAGCCGCGGTCTTTGGTGGTCGGAACGGCATGATTGGGTTGGAGTTCGTATAGTTTGACCCCGGCTTTGAGCAAAGGCTTGCGGTATTTGACGTAGCCGGAATGGACGGCGGCAACGTCGGTTGCTTGGAGCGAATTGGTCAAAACGGTAACGTCCACGCCGTTGTGTATCAGTTTTTCTATGGCTTTGACACCTGATTTTGTGGGTACAAAATAGGGCGAGACAAGGTAAACGCTTTTTTCAGGTTGCTTGAGGGCGTCTTGCAGGCGTTCGGAAATAGGCGGTTTGTGCCGGTCGCGGTCTAAGCCTTTGGCCGGGTCATCGCTGATCAGGCGTGTGCTGACGCTTTGCCACTCCATAAGGTTGCTCTGCATTTTTTGATAGAGGTTGGAGTGTTCGATGCTTTGACGGTAGCGGATGAGCGTTTGGTTTTTATCTTGGTCGGTGTAATCAAGCTCTGCCAATCCTTTTTTCAGGTTTCCCCGTTTGATAATGCTGGTCGCGTTGTAGGCGGAATGGCTTGCCCAATAGCGGTCGAAGTCTTGGGACACTTCTGTTACTACGCGGCCTGTGGCGAGGATATCGAGGTCGGCAAAGATGGTATCGTCGTTAACCTTAAAATATTCGTCGCCGATATTGCGTCCGCCCAAAATGGTGGCACGGTTGTCGGCGGTAAACGATTTGTTGTGCATCCGGCGGTTAAGTCGCGGAAAGTCAGCAACGTAGCCGAGTGCACGCCATTTTCTGAAAATAAAGGGATTAAACAGACGGACTTCAATATTGGGATGATTGTCGAGTGCCAGCAGGAGATCATCCATGCCGTTGGTGTTGTTGTCGTCCAGAAGCAAACGCACACGGACGCCGCGTTCAGCTGCACGATGAATCAGGTTGAACAGAAGCTTGCCGGAGATGTCGTTGTGCCAGATATAGTATTGTAAATCGAGGGTATGGTCGGCGGATTCAATCAGGGTAGCACGAGCGACAAAGGCTTCATGGGCATCGTTCAGCAGATAGATATGGGAAACATCAG
>NZ_JBQCWY010000564.1:0-1994 GCF_051956955.1 Neisseria sp. P0021.S005
GATAAAGACCGCGACCATCCGCCGAAAATCGGTGCGCTGATTACTTACCGTTATCGTGGTTTTACGCAAAAGGGAACGCCGAAATTTGCAACATTTGTCAGGGTGCGCTCGGATCGATAAAACAAATTAAAGGCCGTCTGAAAATAGGTTTCAGACGGCCTTTAATATAGATGTTGCATAGTCTTTTATAAGGTTTCCAATACATCGGGCAATTCGGCCAAGCTTTTGAGCATGGCGATATGGGGCAGGGCGGAAAGTTGTTGGGCAGTGTGTGCGCCGGTGGTGACAGCGATGGCGCGGATTTTGGCATTGGCAGCCATTTCTAGGTCGTGGGTGGTGTCGCCGACGACGACGGCCTCTTCCGGCTCAACACCCAGTCGGTCGCAGAGGGCGAGTACCATGTCGGGCGCGGGTTTGGACGGATATTCGCTGGCGCAGGCGGTTTCCAGCCAAAAGGCTTGGGTGTCGGTTTGTGCAATGGCTTTGTCCAAGCCGCTCCGGCCTTTGCCGGTCGCTACTGCAAGCCAATAGCCTTGTTGTTTCAAGCGTTGCAGGCAGGGCAGGGCTTCGGTGAACAGGGTCATGTTGCGGTTGTTGGGATTGAGGTAGTGCGCGGCATAGGTCTCAATCAGGGTTTCCTGAACGTGTTCGCTGACGTTGTGGGCAAGGCGGCGGATGATGCCGGACAGGCTGTATCCGATGAGCGGACGGATTTGGTCGGCTTCGGGAACGGGCAGGCCACAATCGGCAAAGCTTTGTTGAAAGGTGTGGATGATGGGGTTGGTGGTGTCGGCAAGCGTGCCGTCCCAGTCGAAAATAATGAGTTTGGGTTTCATGGGTTTCCTTTCAGACGGCCTTTTCCTGATTTTCCAGCATTAAAACAAATTGCGCTAATTCTTGCGGCAGGTGGGCTTTCAGGATTAGTTTTTCGCCGGTCAGCGGATGGGCGAGGTGCAGCTCGGAAGCGTGCAGGAACATTCTTTTCAAACCGAGTTTCTGCAGGCGTTTGTTGGCCTGATAGTCGCCGTAGCGTTCGTCGCCGGCAATGGGGCAGTCTTGCGATTGTAGGTGGACGCGGATTTGGTGGGTGCGGCCGGTTTTCAGGGTGGCTTCGACAAAGGTCAGGTCGGACAGGCCGACTTGGTGCAAAAGGCCGTCTGAAAAACGGTTTAACACGCGGAAGATGGTGTGGGCGGATTGGCCGTCTTCGCTGACGCGCACCATTTTTTCACCTTGTGCGCCGGTGTATTTGAACAGGGGAAGCTTGACGTGGAAGCGGTCGTTCGGCAGCCTGCCGACACCCAGCGCGAGATAGATTTTTTTCGGATGGTCGTTGCGGATGGCTTCGTGCAGTTTCACCAAGGCGCTGCGTTTTTTGGCTATCATCAAAAGGCCGCTGGTGTCTTTGTCGAGGCGGTGGACGAGTTCGAGATAACGCGCTTCGGGACGGGCGCGGCGGATTTGTTCGATGACGCCGAAGCTCACGCCGCTGCCGCCGTGGACGGCAACGCCGGACGGTTTGTTGATGACCAAAAGCGCATCGTCTTCGTAAACGATGTCAAACTCGCGTGCTGGCGCGGCCTGGTTTTCAGCCGGCCTTTGTTTTTCTGCGATGCGTATCGGCGGAATGCGAATAGTATCGCCTGCCTGAATGCGGTTGTCGGGTTTGCAGCGTTTTTTGTTCAGCCGCACTTCGCCGGCGCGGATAATGCGGTGGATATGGCTTTTCGGGACGCCTTTGAGGATTTTTATCAGATAGTTATCAAGGCGTTGGCCTTCCTCGTGTTCGGCAACGGCAATCAGGCTGACTGAATCTTTGCGTATTGCGTGC
The DNA here is from genome assembly GCF_051956955.1 of Neisseria sp. P0021.S005. Taxonomy (NCBI): domain Bacteria; kingdom Pseudomonadati; phylum Pseudomonadota; class Betaproteobacteria; order Neisseriales; family Neisseriaceae; genus Neisseria; species Neisseria sp. P0021.S005. The sequence continues at coordinate 1,832 of NZ_JBQCWY010000564.1, forward strand.
ATTTTCTCTATAATCCCAAACGTCCGTTTCGGGACTCGAACCTGCCGTCGCAGGCCGTCTGAAACGGATTTATTGTTAAAACGAGATTTTATATTAAAAACGCACTCCGCAAAGCATTTCCTTGTGTTTGTTCAAAGCCGGCAAACGCAATCCCGTAATTAAG
>NZ_JBQCWY010000565.1:0-1994 GCF_051956955.1 Neisseria sp. P0021.S005
TCGCGGCTCAGCGCCAACGACATAATCAGCATGAAGGCGATGGGCATCACAAACAACACGGCCAAACCGTGCAGGTCGCGGCAGAGCAGTTTGAGTTCTTTGAGGAGGGAGGAAATCGTCATTGTGGATTTTGCTTATCTGTTGCCGGTTCGTCTTTGCGCAGGAAATCAAGGTAAAACGTTTCTAGCGAACCGTGTCCCTGCTGGAAGTAGCGGATTTGCGCGCCGCTTTGTTGCAGGGCGGCGTAAACGGCGGCGGCATCGTGCGCCGTTTCCATCATGCCGCGGCTGTCCACTTGCTTTGCACCCAAAGCGGCTAGCGTTTGAGGCGGCAGTGGCGGTTCGACGGTAAAACGCACGACACCGGTTTGCGTGCTTAGAAGCTCGTCCAAACCGCCGTGGTACACCAGTTTGCCGTGTTGCAGCAGCGCGATTTTGCCGCAAAGCTGCTCGATTTCCGACAGATAGTGCGAGGTGTAAACCACCGTTACCCCCTGCCGCGTCAAATCCGCCACGCTGTCGAGGATAAAGCGGCGCGACTGCGGGTCGATGCCAACCGTGATTTCGTCGAGGAACACCAGTTGCGGCGTGTTAATCAGACCGATGGCAAAATTCAGACGACGTTTAAGCCCGCCCGAAAGATGCTTTGCCGCCTTGTTTTTGTGGGCGGTCAGGTCGGTCTGTTCCAACAGCGCGTTCAGACGGCCTTTGTCGCGCACTTTGTAAAGCGAGGCGAAAAACAGCAGGTTGTCCCACACCGAAAGCTGCGGATAAAACGCGAAATCCTGCGGCACCAAACCGATTTTCTGCCGCTCGCTGCGGCTTAATAGGCGCAACGGCTTGCCGTCAAACAAAATTTCGCCCTGCCGTACTTCCTGCAAGCCTGCCAAAAGCGACATCAGCGTCGTTTTCCCCGCACCGTTGTGACCGAGCAGCCCCAAACATTCGCCGTCGGCAATATCGAACGACACATTGTCCAGCGCGGCAATTTCGGCTTTGGGATAACGGTGGGAGAGGGATTGGATGTGAATCATGGTTTCAGACGGCCTTAGTATGGATGGAGCATAGTGAAATCATTGACAAAGGCGGCATTAGGTCATCTGTGTACAAACGGGCACAGAAAATTTCTCGCTACCGCATAACCCCATTATTTCAATAATCCCCGCCATAACGCTTCTTCATCATCCGCAATTTTGCGCAGAAATTCAGCGATGTTGCGGCAGCCGTTTTCAGACGGCTTTTTGCACTGCTTCACGCACATGGCTGCGAATTGACGCCATTGGTCGCCGATGGAGGTCATTTGTTCCGAGGCCGTCTGAAATGCAGGTTCGTTGCAGATATGGGCGGCTTGTTCGAGGAAGTAGGCGTAGATATAGCGGAAACCTGCGCCGCCGGTACCGATTTCTTCCTGCATCCGCACCAAATGGCCGAGAAACAGTTTTTGGTATTTGTCATTTTGTTTGGCAGGCAGGGATTCGATTTTTTTGGCCAGCGTACGGATGCCTTTTACGCCGATGAAAAAGACTGGCGCGAGCATATGTTTGGCGTTTTTGCGTATGGCCTTGCGGATAATGGCGGGCAAGTCTGCCATGATTTTTTCAGACGGCCTGTTGTCTTCCAAGGTGTACATCATGCCTTTTGCCGCCAATACGCCTTTGACAAAGCGTGCACGCTGCAAATCTTCGGCAGCGCAGCGTTGTACGGTTTCAAATACGGGGTCGCTGATGAGGTAGTCGTTGCCGTCTTTGCCGTACACTAAAAGATTGTGTGCGTTGAAATGGAAGCGCATTTGCGGCGGGAAGTAGGGCAGCCAGAAGACGGAGGTTTGCAAACCTGCCAGCTTGCCTGAGGACAGCGCGGCATCCAATGCGGCTTGTCCGCTTTGTGCGTCGGAAAATTTGCGGACGGATAATTTCAGCCCCAATGCTTTGCAGGTGTTTTTGATGATGCTGCGCGGCGCGGTACGGTAGGAAACCAGCGGCATGCCGTTTAATT
>NZ_JBQCWY010000566.1:0-1994 GCF_051956955.1 Neisseria sp. P0021.S005
CTTAATTACGGGATTGCGTTTGCCGGCTTTGAACAAACACAAGGAAATGCTTTGCGGAGTGCGTTTTTAATATAAAATCTCGTTTTAACAATAAATCCGTTTCAGACGGCCTGCGACGGCAGGTTCGGGTCCCGAAACGGACGTTTGGGATTATAGAGAAAATGCACGCAATACGCAAAGATTCAGTCAACCTGATTGCCGTTGCCGAACACGAGGAAGGCCAACGCCTTGATAACTATCTGATAAAAATCCTCAAAGGCGTCCCGAAAAGCCATATCCACCGCATTATCCGCGCCGGCGAAGTGCGACTGAACAAAAAACGCTGCAAACCCGACAACCGCATTCAGGCAGGCGATACCGTCCGCATTCCGCCGATACGCATCGCCGAAAAACAAAGGCCGTCTGAAAGCCAGGCCGCGCCAGCACGCGAGTTTGACATCGTTTATGAAGACGATGCGCTTTTGGTCATCAACAAACCGTCCGGCGTTGCCGTCCACGGCGGCAGCGGCGTGAGCTTCGGCGTCATCGAACAAATCCGCCGCGCCCGCCCCGAAGCCCGCTATCTCGAACTCGTCCACCGCCTCGACAAAGACACCAGCGGCCTTTTGATGATCGCCAAAAAACGCAGCGCGCTTGTCAAACTGCACGAAGCCATCCGTAACGACCACCCCAAAAAAATCTACCTCGCGCTGGGCGTAGGCAAACTGCCGAACGACAGCTTCCACGTCAAGCTCCCCCTGTTCAAATACACCGGCGCACAAGGCGAAAAAATGGTGCGCGTCAGCAAAGACGGCCAATCCGCCCACACCATCTTCCGCGTGTTAAACCGTTTTTCAGACGGCCTTTTGCACCAAGTCGGCCTTTCCGACCTGACCTTTGTCGAAGCTACTCTGAAAACCGGCCGCACCCACCAAATCCGCGTCCACCTACAATCGCAAGGCTGTCCCATTGCCGGCGACGAACGCTACGGCGACTATCAGGCCAACAAACGCCTGCAAAAACTCGGTTTGAAAAGAATGTTCCTGCACGCTTCCGAGCTGCACCTCGCCCATCCGCTGACCGGCGAAAAACTGATCCTAAAAGCTCCCCTGCCGCAGGAATTGGCGCAATTTGTTTTAATGCTGGAAAATCAGGAAAAGGCCGTCTGAAAGGAAACCCATGAAACCCAAACTCATTATTTTCGACTGGGACGGCACGCTTGCCGACACCACCAACCCCATCATTCACACCTTTCAGCAAAGCTTTGCCGATTGCGGCCTGCCCGTTCCCGAAGCCGACCAAATCCGCCCGCTCATCGGATACAGCCTCTCCGGCATCATTCGCCGCCTTGCCCACAACGTCAGCGAACACATTCAGGAAACCCTGATTGAGACCTATGCCGCGCACTACCTCAATCCCAACAACCACAACATGACTCTGTTCCCCGAAGCCCTGCCCTGCCTGCAACGCTTGAAACAACAAGGCTATTGGCTTGCCATCGCCACCGGCAAAGGCCGAAGCGGCTTGGACAAAGCCATCGCACAAACCGACACTCAAGACTTTTGGCTGGAAACCGCCTGCGCCAGCGAATATCCGTCCAAACCCGCGCCCGATATGGTACTTGCCCTCTGTGACCGACTGGGTATTGAACCGGAAGAGGCCGTCGTCGTCGGTGACACCACCCACGACCTAGAAATGGCCGCCAACGCCAAAATCCGCGCCATCGCCGTCACCACCGGCGCACATACTGCCAAACAGCTTTCCTCCATGCCCCATGTTGCCATGCTCAATAGCTTGGCCGAATTGCCCGATGTATTGGAAACCATATAAAAGGCTATACAACATCTATATGAAAGGCCGTCTGAAACCTATTTTCAGACGGCCTTTCATTTGTTTTATCGATCCGAGCGCACCCTGACAAATGTTGCAAATTTCGGCGTTCCCTTTTGCGTAAAACCACGATAACGGTAAGTAATCAGCGCACCGATTTTCGGCGGATGGTCGCGGTCTTTATC
>NZ_JBQCWY010000567.1:0-1986 GCF_051956955.1 Neisseria sp. P0021.S005
GTCCTTGGGTATTCCATTGTTTGTCATTACCAATAAAAATGAAATCCTTGCTGCTGAGTTGCTGAAACAACTCAATCTCGACGGCTATTTCAGCTTGGTTCTCGGCGGAGACAGCCTGACTGAGAAAAAACCCAGCCCATTGCCGCTTCAACATGCGGCCGAAGTTTTGGGCATCGACGTTGCCAATATGCTGATGGTGGGCGACTCCAAAAATGACATTATTGCCGCCAAAGCGGCCGGTTGCTTCAGCGTCGGCGTAACATTCGGCTACGGCGACATGACCTTGCTCTCCCAAGACAAAGCGACCAAACCTGATTTGTTGATTCGAGCCCTGCCTGAAATCTACGAAAATCTGCAACCGCAAAAAAACAAAGACGAAGAATAATTCGGCTTTATTTTCAGACGGCCTTTTTAGTGCTTTCACCTAATCAGGCCGTCTGAAATGTAATTCAATGTAGTTTAAATCCCTCCCCTTCCATATCCCCATGAAACCTCCCAAAACCTTACGCGCCCGCGCCTTGGATATTCTTTCCCGTCAGGAAGTCAGCCGTGTCGGCTTGAAACGCAAACTGACTCCACACGCTGAAAGCGAAGAAGAATTGGAAAAGGTTTTGGACGAATTCGCCGAACGAAATTGGCAATCCGACCAACGTTACGCAGAAGCCTATATTCACAGTAAAAGCAACCGTTACGGCACGCTCCGCCTCAAACAAGCCTTGGCTCAACAAGGTATTGATGCAGATGACTGTCGGGAGTTCCTACCCGACAGAGAGGACGAGCTGCAAACCGCTATTTCCGTCTTGCGTAAAAAATTCAAGCAAGAAGCTCAAGATTTGAAAGAAAAACAAAAACAGGCGCGTTTCCTTGCCTATCGCGGCTTTGGTGCCGACACCATTCAGACGGCCTTAAAAACCGCGTGGAATGAAGACGAAGACTTCTATCAATAATCATTCCCACTTGAATCTTTGCTTCTATCGGCGTACCCTTACGCTTTTATTCAATAATTCAATCAGAGTTTCATCATGTCCGACAAACCGCACGATACACCAAATCCCCTACTCGAAGACGAACGCAAAAATCCTGTTTACCGCTTGGGTCAGGCAGTAGCCGGATTCATGTTGCTGGTTTGGGCCGGCGTTTTGGCCTTGGTCTTCTTCTTGGTTTTCCGTTTTTGGTTGAGTTAAACCCAATCCAATTACAAAAAAGCCATAAACCCTCTTAAAAAGAAGCCAACAGCTTTTATTTGCAAACATCAAAAAGGCCGTCTGAAAACACTTTCAGACGGCCTTTGCTTATAACGAGATTATCCTCGAATCACTTTACGGATATTCGGATTGGCATGCATTGCATGAATAATCTGATTAACCTGATCCAAGTCTTTGACTTTAATTGTGAATTTAAATTCCACAAAACCTTCCGTTCCTGCTTGCGCTTTGGTTGGCGTATCGACAGATTCGATATCCGCACCAGAATTGGAAATCGCTTGCGCCATTGAGGCAAGCAAACCATGCGCATCTTCGGATTTGACATTGAGGATGGTGCGGTACGTTTGATTGCGCATACTGTCCCAACCGGCATCGAGTTGCTCTTCCGGATCGGCTTTGACCAAAGTTTGACAGGTATCACGGTGGATAATCATGCCCTTGTCTTTGACCAATAAGGCGCGAATCGGATCGCCAGGGATCGGATGGCAACACTCGGCAAAATGAATCCGGCCAGTTTCTTGATCGTTGACTTTGATCGGGCTGAGTTTGACTGTACTGCCAAAATGTTGGCCCGCCAACTCGGCAATGTGCATGGCAACGTGTACCGGCAAAGTATGCCCCATACCGACATTGTAGAGGACCTCTTCAAACGAGGTTTGTTTGGTATTCAAATCGGCAAGGTATTTTTCTTTGAGGTCGTCTGAAAGCAGGATGTCTTTAGGCAACAGGCTGGATAAAGCTTTTTGCAGCAGGTTCTCACCCAAAACAACGGCATCGTGAC
>NZ_JBQCWY010000568.1:0-1984 GCF_051956955.1 Neisseria sp. P0021.S005
AAAACCGGTGCGGCAGGCAGCGTGGTCGATTTGTTTGCCGACAAACGTCTGAACAAGCATACCGCAATTTTGGGCGGCATATTGGCAGAAGAATGCCAAAGCGTATTGCAGGATTTCTTTGCGGCCAAACGTAAGGCCGTCTGAATTTCAGACGGCCTGTCAGCAAAAACACTTTATTTTAAATTTTCGGATTTCCCCATGTCAGTCAATCATTACGAAAACTTCCCAGTCGGCTCTATTGTGCTGCCGCGCCGTTTGCGCAAGCCGGTTCACGCCGTTTACGCTTTTGCGCGGACGGCGGACGATATTGCCGACGAAGGCAATGCCGAAGCAGTCGAACGCCTGCGCCAACTGGACGAACTGAAGGCAGAGTTAGACCGCATTACACAAGGTGGGAAATCGCAAACAGCTTTGATGCAGCGTTTGTACAACGAAGCGATTGAGCCGTTTCAATTACCGTTGCAGCTGTTTTACGATTTGTTGGCGGCGTTCAGTCAGGATGTGGTCAAAAACCGTTATGAAAATTTTGGCGAATTGATTGCCTATTGCCGTTTGTCCGCCAATCCGGTGGGGCGCATTATGTTGCATTTGTACGGGCAAACCGATGAAGTGAGCATAGCGCAAAGCGACGGCATTTGCACTGCCTTGCAGCTGATTAATTTCTGGCAGGACGTGGCGGCAGATTGGCAGAAAGGGCGCGTGTACATCCCTCAGGAAGATTTGCAGAAGTTCAAAGTCAGCGAAGAACAGATTGCGGCCGGCAAAGCCGACTTTGCTTTTCAACGACTGATGGCACACGAGTGTCAACGTGCCTTTCAAATACTGAAGGCCGGTTCGCCGTTGGGCAAAACCCTCAAAGGACGAATCGGTTTTGAGTTGCGCATGATTATTGTCGGCGGCCAGTTGATTTTGCAGAAACTGGACGGTTGCAAATATGACGTGTTTAACCAGCGGCCGCTGTTGGATAAGAAAGACTGGATGATTATCATCAAACGGGCTTTGATGAAGAAATAAAAAAAGGCCGTCTGAAATTGATGTTTCAGACGGCCTTGATGTTTTCGATTAGCGGTTTTTCAAACGGTTGATGCGGTTGTCCAAAGAAGGATGGGTGCTGAACCAAGAATCTTTGGCTTCGCTGGCAATGCCCATTGCGGTCATGGTTTGCGGCAGATCGCTGGTGCTGCCTTTTAAGCGTTGCAGGGCGGCAATCATTTTCGGCGCGCCCACCAGTTTTGCAGCGCCCGCATCGGCGCGGTATTCGCGTTGGCGGCTGAACCACATCACAATGATGCTGGCGAGGAAGCCGAATACGATCTGCAATACCATGCTGACCATGAAATATGTACCTTGCGACGTACTGCCGTCATTGTTGCGCGCCACCATGCTGGAAACAATACGCGCCAAGAAGACAACAAAAGTATTCACAATACCTTGAATCAGTGTCAGCGTTACCATATCGCCGTTGCCGACGTGTGCCATTTCATGCGCCAAAACGGCTTCGACTTCATCGCGGGTCATGTGGTCGAGCAGGCCGGTGCTGACAGCGATGAGCGAGCTGTTTTTGGTCGCGCCGGTTGCAAAGGCATTAGGCTCTGGGGAGTCGTAAATGGCTACTTCGGGCGTTTTCAGATTCCATTGGCGGGCTTGCGCTTCAACAGTTGCCAACAGCCAAGCTTCTTCTTCGCTTTGGGGCTGGTCGATGACGACGGCGCCGACCGAATGTTTGGCAATGGTTTTCGACATCAGCAAAGAGACAATCGAGCCGCTGAAGCCGACGACTGCGGAATAAGCCAACAGGCTGCCGACTTGGTCGGTACTGTTGATGCCCAAGATGGCCAAAATAATACGGATGACAACCAGAACTGCGATATTGGTTGCGATAAATAAGAAAATGCGTTTCACCGATTATTCCTTTTTAGTGTGGTTTGTGAGGTGATTTTTATATGGGCGCATTGTCTCAAAAACTCTATAGAGATGAAACAGC
>NZ_JBQCWY010000569.1:0-1983 GCF_051956955.1 Neisseria sp. P0021.S005
GTGCCAATTTTTACGGTGGCTGTAGCTCAGTTGGTAGAGCCCTGGATTGTGATTCCAGTTGTCGTGGGTTCGAGCCCCATCAGCCACCCCAGATGAAAGCCTGCATATTGTATGCAGGCTTTTTTCCGTTTATGCCCTGAATTTTATTCAAGTTTATTGGTTTTCAAAAACAGTATTCGTCAAACCGTTCCATTATGGCAGCGGCAAAAATGGCGTATGTAGTGTCTGTCAAATGCCGATGAATACGCAGTCAAGCCCGAATATCGTACCGTTCGGTATCTTTTTATGGCGTTTCGCTGTTATCCTTTATAATACCCCGATTATTTTCTGTTTTATTCCCAAAGGAACCGCATCATGTCCGAATGGTCAGCTCCAGAATTCGAATCCAAAATCTGTCCACCCGAAAAGCTGGCGGAGCGTTTGGCGGCATTGCCCCGTCCGCTGGTGTTTACCAACGGCTGTTTCGATATTCTCCACCGAGGCCATGTAACGTATCTGGCGCAGGCGCGATCGGCCGGTGCGGCTTTGGTGTTGGCGTTGAATACCGATGCTTCGGTGCGCCGTCAGGGCAAAGGGGACGACCGCCCGATTAATCCTTTGGAAAACCGCGCGGCAGTGGCAGCGGCATTGGCGAGCGTGGATTTGGTCACTTGGTTTGATGACGATACGCCTGCCGCGCTGATTGAAATGGTCAAACCCGATGTATTGATTAAAGGCGGCGACTGGCCTGTGGATAAGATTGTCGGTGCGGCCGAGACGTTTGCGCGTGGCGGCAAAGTATTTTCGATTCCGTTTTTACACCAGACTTCGACCACCAAAACTTTGGCGAAAATCCGCGAAGCCGGAGGAGGCGAATGACGGATTTGAACAGCCGCCATTGGGCCTTGCTCGCCGCGCTTTCAGACGGCCTGCCGCAACACGTTTCTCAGTTGGCGCGTGTGGCCGGGATGAAGCCGCAACAATTAAACGGATTCTGGCAGCAGATGCCGGGCCATATCCGCGGTTTACTGCGCCAGCACGACGGGCAATGGCGCTTGGTGCGCCCTTTGGCTGTGTTTGCCGAAGAATCTCTGCAACAAATGGCCGGAAAACAGGGTTTTCGTGCGCAGTTGAAACACGAATGTTCGTCCAGTAACGATGAAATCATGGCTTTGGCGCGCCAGTCGGCAGATTTGGCGCATAAGGCCTTGTGTGTGGCGCATTTCCAAACCAAAGGCCGCGGACGGCAAGGGCGAAGCTGGGTCAACCGACAGGGCGAATGTCTGATGTTCAGCTTGGGCTGGGCGTTTGACAAGCCGCAGTATGAGCTGGGTTCGCTGGCGTTGGTGGTGGCATTGGCTTGCCGCCGCGCGCTTGCCGATATTGGTTTGGACGTGAAGATCAAGTGGCCGAACGATTTGGTCGTGGCCAACGATAAATTGGCCGGTATTTTGATTGAAACGGCGCGGGTAGATAATAAAACCGTCGCCGTCATCGGCATCGGCATCAATTTTGTACTGCCGAAAGAAGTTGAAAACGCCACTTCCGTGCAGGCCTTGTTTCAGACGGCCTCTAAGCAGGGCGTAAGCGTCAAAACCTTGTTGAATGCGGTATTGGCGCAACTTGATGCGCTGTTGAACGAATACGCTCAAAACGGATTCGCGTCATGTGTCGGCGAATACAATGCCGCCAACCGTGACACAAACAGACCAGTGTTGCTGCTTCAGGAAGGACGCGTTGTCCACGAAGGCGTAGTTAAAGGCGTGGATGCGCAAGGCGCGTTGCGTTTGCTGACGGACAAGGGCGAGAAAACCATTGTCAGCGGCGAGATCAGTTTGCGTCCGGATAACCGCCCGGCACAACCTGCCGCGGCGAAACCGGAACGCTTTTTGCTGCTGGACGGCGGCAACAGTCAGTTGAAATGGGCGTGGGTAGAGAACGGCACATTTTCCGAAGTCGGCCGCGCGCCGTATCGTGATTTGACCCAGCTGGGCGAAGAATGGC
>NZ_JBQCWY010000570.1:0-1982 GCF_051956955.1 Neisseria sp. P0021.S005
GTGCCAATTTTTACGGTGGCTGTAGCTCAGTTGGTAGAGCCCTGGATTGTGATTCCAGTTGTCGTGGGTTCGAGCCCCATCAGCCACCCCAGATGAAAGCCTGCATATTGTATGCAGGCTTTTTTCCATTTATACCCGAATTTTACTTCAGATTTAATTGGGTTTCAAAAAAGTATTTATCAAACCGTTTCATCATGGCATCGGCAAAAATAGCATTTGCTGTGTTATCAAATATCAATGAATACGCAGTCAAGCCCGAATATTGTACCGTTCGGTATCTTTTTATGGCGTTTCGCCGTTATCCTTTATAATACCCCGATTATTTTCTGTTTCATTCCCAAAGGAACCGCATCATGTCCGAATGGCCAGCTCCAGAATTTGAATCCAAAATCTGTCCGCCCGAAAAGCTGGCGGAGCGTTTGGCGGCATTGCCCCGTCCGCTGGTGTTTACCAACGGCTGTTTCGATATTCTCCATAGGGGCCATGTAACGTATCTGGCGCAGGCGCGATCGGCCGGTGCGGCTTTGGTGTTGGCATTGAATACCGATGCTTCGGTGCGCCGTCAGGGCAAAGGGGACGATCGTCCGATTAATCCTTTGGAAAACCGCGCGGCAGTGGCAGCGGCATTGGCGAGCGTGGATTTGGTCACATGGTTTGATGACGATACGCCGGCTGCGTTGATTGAAATGGTCAAACCTGATGTATTGATTAAAGGCGGCGACTGGCCTGTGGATAAGATTGTCGGTGCGGCTGAGACGTTTGCGCGTGGCGGCAAAGTATTTTCGATTCCGTTTTTACACCAGACTTCGACCACCAAAACGTTGGCGAAAATTCGCGAAGCCGGAGGAGGCGAATGACGGATTTGAACAGCCGCCATTGGGCCTTGCTCGCCGCACTTTCAGACGGCCTGCCGCAACACGTTTCTCAGTTGGCGCGCGTGGTCGGTATGAAGCCGCAACAATTAAACGGATTCTGGCAGCAGATGCCGGGCCATATCCGCGGTTTGCTGCGCCAGCACGACGGGCAATGGCGTTTGGTGCGCCCTTTGGCTGTGTTTGCCGAAGAATCTCTGCAACAAATGGCCGGAAAACAGGGTTTTCGTGCGCAGTTGAAACACGAATGTTCGTCCAGCAATGATGAAATCATGGCATTGGCGCGCCAGTCGGCAGATTTGGCGCATAAGGCCTTGTGCGTGGCGCATTTCCAAACCAAAGGACGCGGACGGCAAGGGCGAAGCTGGGTCAACCGACAGGGTGAATGTCTGATGTTCAGCTTGGGCTGGGCGTTTGACAAGCCGCAGTATGAGCTGGGTTCGCTGGCGTTGGTGGCGGCATTGGCTTGCCGACGCGCGCTTGCCGATATCGGTTTGGACGTAAATATCAAGTGGCCGAACGATTTGGTCGTGGCCAACGATAAATTGGCCGGTATTTTGATTGAAACGGCGCGGGTAGAGAATAGGACTGTCGCCGTCATCGGCATCGGTATCAATTTTGTATTGCCGAAAGAAGTTGAAAACGCCACTTCCATACAGGCATTGTTTCAGACGGCCTCTAAGCAGGGCGTAAGCGTCAAAACCTTATTGAATGCGGTATTGGCGCAACTCGATGCGCTGTTGAACGAATACGCGCAAAACGGATTCGCGTCATGTGTCGGCGAATACGATGCCGCCAACCGCGACACAGGCAGGCCGGTCTTGCTGCTTCAAGAAGGGCGCATTGTTCATGAAGGCGTAGTCAAAGGCGTGGATGCGCAAGGCGCGTTGCGTTTGTTGACCGACAATGGCGAGAAAACCATTGTCAGCGGCGAGATCAGCTTGCGTCCGGATAATCGTCCGGCGCAACCTGCCGCGACTAAGCCGGAACGCTTTTTGCTGCTGGACGGCGGCAACAGTCAGTTGAAATGGGCGTGGGTAGAGAACGGCACATTTTCCGAAGTCGGCCGCGCGCCGTATCGTGATTTGACCCAGCTGGGCGAAGAATGGC
>NZ_JBQCWY010000571.1:0-1979 GCF_051956955.1 Neisseria sp. P0021.S005
CTAAAGAGCAAGTTGGTCCGAAAACCGAGCCGATTATGGACGAAGTTTTGGACTACGACACTGTCTTTGAGCGCATGGACAAATTCATGGATTGGTTGGCAACCCAATACGTTACCGCGCTGAACATCATTCACTACATGCACGACAAATACAGCTACGAAGCTGCATTGATGGCATTGCATGACCGTGATGTGATCCGTACGATGGCTTGCGGTATTGCCGGTCTGTCTGTGGCTGCCGACTCTTTGTCTGCCATTAAATACGCCAAAGTAAAACCGATTCGTGATGAAAATGGCATTGCCGTTGACTTCGAAATTGAAGGCGAATACCCACAATTTGGTAACAACGACGACCGTGTGGACGACATCGCCTGCGACTTGGTGGAACGCTTCATGAAAAAAGTGGCTACCCACAAAACTTACCGCAATGCCACTCCGACTCAGTCTGTGTTGACCATTACTTCCAACGTTGTTTACGGTAAGAAAACCGGTAATACTCCAGACGGCCGCCGTGCAGGCGCTCCGTTTGGTCCGGGTGCAAACCCAATGCACGGCCGTGACGTCAACGGTGCAGTCGCTTCATTGACTTCCGTAGCCAAACTGCCATTTGAGTTTGCCAAAGACGGTATTTCCTATACCTTCTCCATTATTCCTGGCGCGTTGGGTAAAGACGAGCATTCTCGCGAACGTAACCTTGCCGGTTTGATGGACGGTTATTTCCACCATGAAGACGGTATTTTGGAAGGCGGTCAACACTTGAACGTCAACGTATTGAATCGCGAGACTTTGGAAGATGCGATGCACCATCCGGAGAAATATCCGCAGTTGACCATTCGTGTGTCCGGTTATGCGGTTCGCTTCAACTCGCTGACCCGCGAACAACAGCTTGACGTGATTACCCGTACATTCACAGAAACCATGTAATTCGGGTGGAAAAACAAACCGGAAGCTAAATTTGCATTTGGTTTGTTTTGAAACAAAGCTCCAAGGCCGTCTGAAATGTTCAGACGGCCTTTATTATCGTACAATCCACATAAGCAAAAACATTTTTGAGCCGAACACTATGTCCACGACTTTTGCCATTATCCCCGAGCCGGAACTGAAAAACCTTGGCCACCGTCACTATAACGGCAAAGGCATTATTCATTCTATTGAATCTTGCGGCGCTGTCGATGGTCCGGGTTTGCGCTACGTGCTCTTTTTGCAAGGTTGCCTGATGCGCTGCCTGTATTGCCATAATCGCGATACTTGGGATTTGCATACCGAGCAGGCGCAGGAATTGGATGTGGCAACCGTGATGAAGCAGGTTATGACCTATCGCCATTATTTACGCGCGACAGGAGGAGGCGTAACGGCAACCGGCGGCGAGCCGTTATTGCAATATGAATTTGTGCGCGATTGGTTTACGGCCTGTCGGGAACACGATATCCATACCTGTCTCGACAGCAATGGCTATGCTTTGCACTATGACTCGATTTTGGATGATTTGCTCGATCATACCAATTTAGTCATGCTCGACTTAAAACAAATCGATCCTGAAATTCATAAAGTGCTTGTCGGTATCCCTAATACCAAAACGCTGAAATTCGCGCGCTATCTTGCCGAACGCAATCAGCCGACGCGTGTACGTTATGTGGTTGTTCCAGGCTACACTGATGATGAGCGTTCAGCGCATTTATTGGGCGAGTTTATCGGTGATATGGATAATGTCGAAATGGTCGAGCTTTTGCCGTATCACGAATTGGGCGCCCACAAATGGGCTTTGTGCGGCGACGAATACAAATTAAAAGGCGTACATCCGCCGCCTAAAGAAACCATTTTGAAAATCAAAGAAATATTAGAGAGTTACGGAAAAAACATTATTTATTAAAACAAAAAAAGGCCGTCTGAAACGAAATAATCAGTTTCAGACGGCCTTTTCATGATTGAAAAAGACTTAAGCGTTCAATGCAGTCAGAACCTTGGCGACAACTTCTGATA
>NZ_JBQCWY010000572.1:0-1974 GCF_051956955.1 Neisseria sp. P0021.S005
CTGGCTCATCAGAGTGGGCTGCTGGCTTCCGCCCCTGACCCGGTGTTCCGAATTACCATGCGGGGAGACCCGCCATAGAAGAAACGCATTATAGCGGTTTTACAGAAAAACTCAAGCGATAAAATCTCTCAGGCCGTCTGAAAACCATTTACACGACAAGATTGTAAACAATATTGCCTAGTTGCAAATCATTCCCATTGAAATGTTTATCGTCTTTTCCGTTGAAAAATATCGAAAATTACACTACATTAACACTTTACGCCATCAAGAAGAAATTGCATTTTTCAGACGGCCTTTAATATAAAAACACATCCATCAACGGAACACAACCATGACCACGACTACTGCCCCTCAGCGTATTCGAGAAATTCCCTATAACTATACTTCTTATACCGACCGCGAAATCGTCATCCGACTGTTGGGCGACGAAGCGTGGCAAATCCTGCAAGACCTGCGCGGTCAACGCAAAACAGGACGTTCGGCACGAATGCTGTTTGAAGTATTGGGCGATATTTGGGTGGTCGTGCGCAATCCGTATCTGGTCGATGACTTGTTGGAGCACCCGAAACGCCGCGCCGCGCTGGTGCGGGAAATGCGCCACCGTTTAAACGAAATCCGCAAGCGCCGCGACGACAATCAGCAAGTGGATGTCTTGGTTGCCGCAGCAGAAAAAGCAGTCGAACGTTTTGATAGCAGTTTTGATGAAACCATCCAAAAACGCCATCAGATTTTGGAACGTTTAAGCAAAATCACCAAGCCGCACAATATTATGTTCGACGGGCTGGCGCGGGTAACGCACGTTACTGATGCGACCGACTGGCGCGTGGAGTATCCGTTTGTCGTCGTCAATCCTGATACCGAGGCAGAGATCGCGCCTTTGGTGCGCGCCTTAATTGAGTTGGACTTGGTCATTATCCCACGCGGCGGCGGTACGGGTTATACCGGCGGCGCAGTACCTTTGGACGCAAACAGCGCAGTCATCAATACCGAAAAACTCGACAAGCATCGCGGCGTCGAATACGTTGAGCTGGCAGGCTTGGACGGCAGACATCCGATTATCCATTGCGGCGCAGGCGTGGTAACCCGACGAGTGGAAGAAACCGCGCATCAGGCAGGTTTGGTGTTCGCCGTTGATCCGACCTCCGCCGATGCGTCTTGCGTAGGCGGTAATGTGGCGATGAATGCAGGCGGTAAAAAAGCCGTGCTGTGGGGTACTGCCTTGGACAACCTCGCCTACTGGAACATGGTTAACCCTCAAGGCGAATGGTTGCGTATCGAACGCGTGCGCCACAATTTCGGCAAAATCCACGATGAAGAAACCGCCATATTTGACGTACATACGCTGGATTCAGACGGTCTCAATATCGTTAAAACCGAACGCTTGGAAATCCCTGGCCACAAATTCCGCAAAGTCGGTTTGGGCAAAGACGTTACCGACAAATTCTTAAGCGGCCTGCCCGGCGTGCAGAAAGAAGGCACAGACGGCATCATCACCAGCGTCGCCTTCGTATTGCATAAAATGCCGAAATACACGCGCACCGTGTGTATGGAGTTTTTCGGTACGGTCGCCACTGCCACGCCGTCCATCGTCGAAATCCGCGACTTCTTGCTTGCCCATGAAAGCGTACGACTGGCCGGTTTGGAACATTTAGACTGGCGTTACGTCCGTGCCGTCGGTTATGCCACCAAAGCGGCAGGCAAAGGCCGACCTAAAATGGTCTTGCTGGCAGACGTGGTTTCCGACGATGAAGCCGCCGTGCAGGCAGCCGCCGAACACATCTGCGAACTCGCCCGCGCCCGTGACGGAGAAGGCTTTATCGCCATATCTCCAGAAGCGCGCAAAACCTTCTGGCTTGACCGCAGCCGCACCGCCGCCATCGCCAAACATACCAACGCCTTTAAAATCAACGAAGACGTGGTAATCCCACTCGAAAGGCTCGGTGAGTATTCAGACGGCATCGAACGCATCAACAT
>NZ_JBQCWY010000573.1:0-1969 GCF_051956955.1 Neisseria sp. P0021.S005
GCCTCATGGTACGGCAACCAGTTCCACGGTCGTAAAACTTCCAGCGGCGAGCGTTACAATATGAACGCCCTCTCCGCCGCCCACAAAACCCTCCCTATTCCCAGCTACGCACGTGTGACCAATATGCAAACCGGCAAAAGCGTCATCGTCCGTGTCAACGACCGCGGCCCTTTCCACGGCAACCGCGTCATCGATGTTTCCAAAGCCGCCGCCCAACAATTAGGTTTCATCAACCAAGGCACGGCCAACGTCAAAGTTGAACAAATCATCCCCGGCCAAACCGCCGCTCAAACCATTATTACCCCAAACAACAAAGAATTTTTTGTTGATTTGAAATCCTTCGGTACCGAACGCGAAGCACAGGCTTATTTGAACCAAACCGCACAAAGCCTGCCGTCGGACAGCAAAGTCATGCTTGAAAAACGCAACTACGAATACGTTGTCAAAATGGGTCCGTTCAGCAGCCAAGAACGTGCCGCCGAAGCAGGCGAACGCGCCCGTCATCTGAACCTGGCATCCGCCATCTGATTTCGTCCGCGTTACCGCTGAAGTTTGATACAATACAAGGCCGTCTGAAACCCGATTGCAAGGTTTCAGACGGCCTTTTTTAATCACAGGGGAACACCATGATCAGCAGGCTCACAGGCAAATTGATTGAGAAAAATCCGCCGCAGGTCGTTATCGACGTCAACGGCGTCGGTTATGAAGCCGACGTTTCCATGCAGACTTTCTACAACCTGCCTTCCGTTGGCGAAACCGTCCATCTCTACACCCAGCTTGTCGTCCGCGAAGACGCGCATTTGCTGTTTGGTTTCGCCTCAGCCGAGGAACGCGCCACCTTCCGCCAACTGGTCAAAGTCAGCGGCATCGGTGCCAAAACCGCATTGGGCATTTTGTCGGCCATGAATGCCGACGAGCTGGCGCAAGCCATCGCCGAAGAAGACGTGAAACGCCTCTCCTCCGCCCCCGGCATCGGCAAGAAAACCGCCGAACGCATGGTGTTGGAACTGCGCGGCAAACTCGTATCCCATACCGTTTCAGACGGCCTGTTTGCCCCTGATGCCGTTGCCGACGAAAGCCAAGACATCATCAACACTCTGCTTGCCCTCGGCTACAACGAACGCGAAGCCAAAGCCGCCACCAAAAGCATTCCCAAAGGCACGGAAGTCGGCGAAGGCGTACGCCTGGCCTTGAAAAACCTGCTCAAATAAGGCCGTCTGAAACATGAAGGCATTGGCCCTGAGCATCACCCTCTTTCTAAGTGCGTGCGTCTATACCGAGACTCCGTATGGGCGCACCGCCGTCTTGGACCTGCCCGTCCACTCGCAAACCACCGTCAACAAAACCGTGACCATCAACGCCCCGCCGGGAACGACCGTCATCTATCAAGACAGCGAACCCGTCCGCAATTACCCGGCCTATCCCGTTTATCCCCGCCGGGTTTATCGTTATCGATAAACAACGCTGACCGTTTGAAACTATAGGTTCAGACGGCCTGTTGAGAGACCAACCATGAAATACATCCTTCCCCTGCTTTTACTCCTGAGCGCCTGCACACCGGACACCAAGACCACGGATGCCGCATCCGCCCCCAAAACACACGGCTTTGCACACCGCCTGACCGAAGGCGAAAAACTACTGACCCAAGCCCTCATCAAACAAGACCTCGCCGCCTACTTCAAACACGAAACCGGCGGCGCATTTGCCGAACAAGCCCCCTTATTCTCGGCCCAGCAACTTGCCGAACAGAAAAACATCCCCAAAAACGATGCCATCGGCGTTTACGGCAAAATCATCAAAACCCAAGGCCGCACCGCCTGGCTGCAAACCGACAAGCAAACCCTCAAACTCGATTTGGCCGAACCGCTGCAAGAAGCTCAAGGCGAAGTTACCCTCGTCTGCCAACATGAAAACACCACATTCCAAGACTGCCAAACAGAAGAAAACTTCGCCCGACGCTTTACCGAAC
>NZ_JBQCWY010000574.1:0-1968 GCF_051956955.1 Neisseria sp. P0021.S005
ACAGCGAATCCAGCATTACCGTCCTCAAAGGCTTGGAGCCGGTCAAAGAACGTCCCGGTATGTACACCCGTACCGACAGCCCGACCCATATCTGTCAGGAAGTGATTGATAACGCGGCGGACGAGGCGTTGGGCGGTTTCGCGACTGAAATTGACGTGCAAATTCATGAAGACGGTTCTCTTTCCGTCCGTGATAACGGCCGCGGTATTCCCGTCGGCCTGCACCCTGAAGAAGGCGTACCCGTAGTCGAACTCGTGTTCACCCGTCTGCACGCAGGCGGCAAGTTCAACAAAAAAGACGGCGGCAGCGCGTATGCCTTTTCAGGCGGCCTGCACGGCGTTGGCGTATCTGTTACCAACGCCCTCTCCACCCGCCTTGAAGTAACGGTCAAACGCGAAGGAAAAATCCACCGCATCGTCTTTTCCGGTGGCGACGTCATTGAGCCATTGACTGAAGTGGGCAAATGCGCCGTCAAAGACAGCGGTACCGAAGTGCGCATGTGGCCGGACGGCAAATATTTTGAAAGCCCGAATTACAGCATTCCCGAACTTGAACGCCTGCTGCGCGCCAAAGCCGTATTGCTGCCCGGCGTGCGCGTTTCCCTAACCCGCCCGGTCAAAGGCGAAGATGAAGCGCACACCCAAACTTGGCACTACCCGGACGGCCTGAAAAGCTATCTGACCGACCTCATTGCCGACGCGCAAGAAGCCGTGCCTATCTTCTCTTGTGAAAACTACATTTCAGACGGCCACAATGGCGATTTCAGCATTGGCGAAGGTGCAGCATTTGCCCTGACTTGGCTGGAAGAAGGCTCATGCGCCAACGAAAGCTATGTCAACCTCATCCCCACCCCTTTGGGCGGCACGCACGAAGCAGGCTTGAAACAAGCCGTGTTCAACGCCGTCAACAACTTCATCAATCTGCACAACCTCTTGCCGCGCGGGGTAAAAGTACAAAGCGACGACGTGTTCAGCAAAACCGCCTTCGTCCTCTCTGCCCGTGTCCTCGACCCGCAGTTCCAAGGTCAAACCAAAGACAAACTGACCAACCGCGACGCACTGAAACTTGTTGCCACCGTATCGGGTGACCCTTTGGAATTGTGGCTGAACCAAAACGTGGACTTCGGCAAAAAAATCGCCGAACTCGCTATCCGTCAGGCACAAGCACGGATGCATTCAGTTAAAAAGATTGAAAAGAAAAAAGGCAGCGGCGTCGCCGTCCTGCCCGGTAAGCTGACCGACTGCGAAAGTGAAGATATCCGCGAAAACGAACTCTTCCTCGTCGAAGGCGATTCCGCCGGCGGCTCAGCCAAACTTGCCCGCGACAAAGCCACACAGGCCATCCTGCCCCTGCGCGGCAAAGTGCTTAACAGCTTTGAAGTCCACCCCGACCAGCTCTTCGGTAATGCCGAAATCCATGATATTTCCGTTGCCATCGGCGTTGATCCGCATGGAATCAACGATAATCCCGATTTAAGCGGCCTGCGCTACGGCAAAATTGCCATCCTGTCCGATGCCGACGTGGACGGCTCGCATATTCAAGTTTTGCTGTTGACCCTGTTCTACCGCCACTTCCCGAAACTGGTCGCCGACGGACACATCTACGTCGCCCAGCCGCCGCTGTTCCGCGTCGATGTCAACGCACAAGGCAAAAGCAAACCCGCCCGCAAATTCTACGCCCTCGACCAAAACGAACTCGACAGCATTTTGGAGCGACTGCAAAAAGAAGGCGTTAAAGAAACTGCTTATTCCATCAGCCGTTTCAAAGGCTTGGGCGAGATGAACCCCGACCAGCTCAAAGACACCACCATGCACCCCGACACCCGCCGTCTGTTGCAGGTACAAATCCCAGAAGGTGCAGATGACGAAACACGCGATATCTTCGTCAAACTGATGGGCAAAGGCGAAGCCGCCGCCCGCCGCGCATGGATGGAAAAAGAAGGCGATACGGCAGAATTGGATATCTAAT
>NZ_JBQCWY010000575.1:0-1968 GCF_051956955.1 Neisseria sp. P0021.S005
ATTAGATATCCAATTCTGCCGTATCGCCTTCTTTTTCCATCCATGCGCGGCGGGCGGCGGCTTCGCCTTTGCCCATCAGTTTGACGAAGATATCGCGTGTTTCGTCATCTGCACCTTCTGGGATTTGCACCTGCAACAGACGGCGGGTGTCGGGGTGCATGGTGGTGTCTTTGAGCTGATCGGGGTTCATCTCGCCCAAGCCTTTGAAACGGCTGATAGAATAAGCAGTTTCTTTAACGCCTTCTTTTTGCAGTCGCTCTAAAATGCTGTCGAGTTCGTTTTGGTCGAGGGCGTAGAATTTGCGGGCAGGTTTGCTCTTACCTTGTGCGTTGACATCGACGCGGAACAGCGGCGGCTGGGCGACGTAGATGTGTCCGTCGGCAACCAGTTTCGGGAAGTGGCGGTAGAACAGGGTCAACAGCAAAACTTGAATATGCGAGCCGTCCACGTCGGCATCGGACAGGATGGCGATTTTGCCGTAGCGCAGGCCGCTTAAGTCGGGATTATCATTGATTCCATGCGGATCAACGCCGATGGCAACGGAAATATCATGGATTTCGGCGTTGCCGAAGAGTTGGTCGGGGTGGACTTCAAAGCTGTTGAGCACTTTGCCGCGCAGGGGCAGGATGGCTTGTGTGGCTTTATCGCGGGCAAGTTTGGCGGAGCCGCCGGCGGAATCGCCTTCGACGAGGAAGAGTTCGTTTTCGC
This sequence comes from Neisseria sp. P0021.S005, assembly GCF_051956955.1. Taxonomy (NCBI): domain Bacteria; kingdom Pseudomonadati; phylum Pseudomonadota; class Betaproteobacteria; order Neisseriales; family Neisseriaceae; genus Neisseria; species Neisseria sp. P0021.S005. Next base: position 709 of record NZ_JBQCWY010000575.1, read on the forward strand.
GGATATCTTCGCTTTCGCAGTCGGTCAGTTTGCCGGGCAGGACGGCGACGCCGCTGCCTTTTTTCTTTTCGATTTTTTTAACCGAACGCATCCGCGCCTGTGCCTGACGGATGGCGAGTTCGGCGATTTTTTTGCCGAAGTCTACGTTTTGGTTCAGCCACAATTCCAAAGGGTCGCCCGATACGGCGGCAACAAGTTTCAGCGCGTCGCGGTTGGTTAGTTTGTCTTTGGTTTGACCTTGGAACTGCGGGTCGAGGACGCGGGCAGAGAGGACGAAGGCGGTTTTGCTGAACACGTCGTCGCTTTGCACTTTCACGCCGCGCGGCAAGAGGTTGTGTAGATTGATGAAGTTGTTTACGGCGTTGAACACGGCTTGTTTCAAGCCTGCTTCATGAGTACCGCCCAGAGGGGTGGGAATCAGGTTGACATAGCTTTCGTTGGCGCATGAGCCTTCTTCCAGCCAAGTCAGGGCAAAGGCGGCGCCTTCGCCGATGCTGAAATCGCCGTTGTGGCCGTCTGAAATGTAGTTTTCGCAGGAGAAGATAGGTACGGCTTCTTGTGCGTCGGCAATCAGGTCGGTCAGATAGCTTTTCAGGCCGTCCGGATAGTGCCAAGTTTGGGTGTGCGCTTCATCCTCGCCTTTGACCGGACGGGTCAGGGAAACGCGCACGCCGGGCAGCAATACGGCTTTGGCGCGCAGCAGGCGTTCGAGTTCGGGAATGCTGTAATTTGGGCTTTCAAAATATTTGCCGTCCGGCCACACGCGCACTTCGGTACCGCTGTCTTTGACGGCGCATTTGCCCACTTCTGTCAAAGGCTCGATGACGTCGCCACCGGAAAAGACGATGCGGTGGACTTTACCTTCGCGTTTGACTGTTACTTCAAGGCGGGTGGAAAGGGCATTGGTAACAGATACGCCGACGCCGTGCAGGCCGCCTGAAAAGGCATACGCGCTGCCGCCGTCTTTTTTATTGAACTTGCCGCCTGCGTGCAGACGGGTAAACACGAGTTCGACTACGGGTACGCCTTCTTCAGGGTGCAGGCCGACGGGAATACCGCGACCGTTATCACGGACGGAAAGCGAACCGTCTTCATGAATTTGCACGTCGATTGCAGTCGCGAAACCGCCCAATGCCTCGTCCGCCGCGTTATCAATCACTTCCTGACAGATATGGGTCGGGCTGTCGGTACGGGTGTACATACCGGGACGTTCTTTGACCGGCTCCAAGCCTTTGAGGACGGTAATGCTGGATTCGCTGT
>NZ_JBQCWY010000576.1:0-1960 GCF_051956955.1 Neisseria sp. P0021.S005
TACAAACGGTTCATCACTTATCCTTCATTTAATAATTTCAAAATTGCCGCCATTATATCTGAAACTCCAAACATTGAGGCCGTCTGAAATGTTCAGACGGCCGGTGTCTTTTGTAAAAAATACTCAACATAGATAAAGTTTCAGTTTCGGCAACACAATGACGCAGCATCCTCAACAAGCGGCTCACACGAGCCAACAACTCGCCGCAAATATCATTTTGACCAAACCTCTGCCCTCGATTATCTCGACAAGCCCAATATGACAGCCAATACCAGCCAAATCCAATGCCGACGGCGCGATGTAGAAAACAAAGCACGTTGAGACAGCAAACGCGTTTGGCTCAACTGATACGCCACATCGGCCAACATTACCAAGCGATTAGTCTGCCGAGCATTACTTTCTTCCGCTTTACGCAGTTTCAAATTTTCCGCTTCAATCCGCAGCCGCACCAGCTTGGCTTCCAAAAGCAGCAGCTCGCGCGCTTCTTCATACTCCTGTTGCTTCATTATCCGCATCCTTGTCTATCTCACCGCGCAAATACGCAATATCCGATCGAATATCCTGCAAGGTCTCAGCCACGCGACTGCCCTGCTCCCGATAATCTGCCGATACTTTGCGGAACAATACGGCAATAATCAGCAGACTCACGAAGAAAATGCCGAAAAACACCCACAAAGCCGCAACATCCGTCAGCACGCGGTTCAATCCGAACAGCAAACCGACCAAGCCCACCATCAACAGCGCGCCGGACAACACCAGCCAAATCGCCAAACGGAACACATTCTCCGCCTGACGCGTCAAATCCAAGCTCAATACCTGCAAACGCAGCAACAGCAAATCCGCGCCCTGATTCAACAAAGCCTTGCCATGTTCAAAACGCTGGCGAATTCCCATCTCGATTATCCTTTTTTCTTAGGAAACATAAGGCTAAGGCCGTCTGCACGGCGCAATGAAATCCATGATTTCATGTGCACGCCTGTTCAGACGGCCTTAACATATTCACATTAACGACGGTTCAACAACACACCGACAACCAAACCGGCCAATGCGGCAAAACCCATCGCATAGTATGGTTTTTCATGCACCACTTCATCAGCGTGTTTGGCACCGCGTTTCAAACGCTCGCCCGCATCAGCTTCAAATTCGGCAAAACGCTCTTTGCCTTCTTTAAGACGCTCCTGGGCCGCTTCTTCAAACTGCTCGTATTTCTCACGCGCACGCTCGGCATGATGGCGCAAACGTTCGCCGGCCTCTTCTTCAAAACGGCTCAAACGCTCTTTGGCCGCGGCCAATTTCTCTTCCAATTTGGCCCGGGCTTTGCCGCCCTCTTCCGAACCGGCTTCCACACCGTCGCGGTACAACTCTTCCACATCATCCATCACTTCTCGGATGTCTTTCAGCAAAGCCTCGCGACGCGTTTCAAAATCGTGTTTTTTCATGTTTTTCTCCTTGAGATAGGTTGATATGGCTACAGACTGTTTATCTGTTAATCAATTATAAACATTTATCTCCGGTTATCACATTAATTCCAATCAAATTAAGTATCAAATATGTAAAAACAACCCGATGAAATTTAAAAAAGGCCGTCTGAAAACTTCAGACGGCCTTTTCATTTCAGCTTAAAGACTTAAGTCTTATGCCAAACCTTTTGCTTTCAACACTTCCAGCATAGTAGTGCCCAACTCGGCAGGGCTGCGGGTGTAGGCGATACCGGCTTTTTCGAAAGCGGCAAATTTTTCTTCGGCAGTACCTTTACCGCCGGAGATAATCGCACCGGCGTGGCCCATGCGTTTGCCTTTAGGCGCGGTAACACCTGCGATGTAGCCGACAACGGGTTTGGTTACGTTGGATTGGATGTATTCGGCTGCTTCTTCTTCCGCAGTACCGCCGATTTCACCGATCATGATGATGGCGTCGGTATCTGGGTCTTCTTGGAAGAGTTTCAGTGCGTCGATTTGGT
>NZ_JBQCWY010000577.1:0-1957 GCF_051956955.1 Neisseria sp. P0021.S005
TTCCATTGCCACAGCCAGCGATGTCAACCGCAATGTGTTGTGTACCAGCAATCCTGTGCAAAGCACTTTACATCAAGAAGCCTATGAATGGGCGGCGCGCATCAGTATGCACCTTCTGCCGCGCACCATGGCATATGCCGATGTATGGTTGGACGGTGAAAAAGTGTTCACGACCGAGCCGACCGAGCCGCGCAATAAAGAAATTGCCGATGAGGTCGAGCCGATTTTGGGTAAAACTTATTTGCCACGCAAGTTCAAAACTGCCGTTGTGATTCCGCCTGATAACGATGTGGACATTCATTCCAATGATTTGGGTTTCGTGGCGATTGCAGAAAACGGCAGGTTGGTGGGCTTCAATGTATTGGTCGGCGGCGGTTTATCCAGCGAACACGGCAATACCAAAACTTATCCGAACACTTCTTACGAATTTGGTTTCGTTCCGCTGGAATACACCCTCAATGCCGCCGAAGCCGTCGTCAGCACACAGCGCGACTGGGGCAACCGCAGCGACCGCAAAGCAGCGCGTACACGCTATACGCTGCAACGCGTCGGCGTAGATGTGTTCAAAGAGGAAGTCGAAAGGCGCATGGGCATTAAGTTTGAGCCCATTCGCCCTTACGAGTTTACCCATCGCGGCGACCATATCGGCTGGGTGCAAGGGCATGAAGGTAACTGGCATTTGACTTTGTTTATTGAAAACGGCCGCCTGCTCGATTATCCCGACAGACCGTTGAAAACAGGCATCCGCGAAATTGCCAAAATCCATCCCGGCGACTTCCGTCTGACGGCCAATCAAAATCTGGTGGTTGCCAACGTGCCGCCGGAATTAAAAGATACGATTGATAAAATCGCCAAAGAGCATGGATTAATCAGCAAATCGATTACCATCCAGCGTGAGAACTCGATGGCCTGCGTTGCCTTGCCGACTTGCCCGCTGGCGATGGCGGAGGCTGAGCGTTTCCTACCAACATTCTCCGATAAAATCGACGAAATGTTCGCCAAATATGGCTTGGAAGACGAATACATCGTTTTGCGCGTAACTGGTTGTCCCAACGGTTGCGGCCGCGCCATGCTGGCGGAAATTGGGTTGGTCGGCAAAGCCGTCGGCCGCTACAACCTTTACGCAGGCGGCAACCGTGAAGGCACACGCATCCCGCGTCTGTTTAAAGAAAACATTACCGAACCTGAAATCCTTGAAATTGTCGAAGGCTGGGTAGCAGATTGGTCTCGAAACCGTTTAGATGATGAAGGTTTTGGCGATTTCGCCATCCGTACCGGCATCGTCAAACCTGTATTGGACGCTCCGCGAGACTTTTGGGCATAACGCATACAAACAGACCTGACAAGTCTGCAATAAGAAAATAGAGAAAACCAAAGGCCGTCTGAAAATCTGATTTTCAGACGGCCTTTTATATTGGGAGCGTTTATATCCAGGAGTTAATCCTAGATTCATTCCAATACCAAGAGGGTTTGTAAAACAAAATACACCTATTACTAATGTCAAATACCCGGAAGGCATCAGTTTCGATACAAACCTAAAAAGACATCTGGCAAATGCTGATGGTTTTAGTCAAAAACAGGGCATTAAAGGAGCCCATAACCGCACCAATTTTATGGCAGAACTAAATTCACGAGGAGGACGCGTAAAATCTGAAACCCAAACTGATATTGAAGGCATTACCCGAATTAAATATGAGATTCCTACACTAGACAGGACAGGTAAACCTGATGGTGGATTTAAGGAAATTTCAAGTATAAAAACTGTTTATGATCCTAAAAAATTTTCTGATGATAAAATACTTCAAATGGCTCAAAAAGCTGCTTCACAAGGATATTCAAAAGCCTCTAAAATTGCTCAAAATGAAAGAACTAAATCAATATCGGAAAGAAAAAATGTCATTCAATTCTCAGAAACCTTTGACGGAATCAAATTTAGATCATATTTTGATGTAAATAC
>NZ_JBQCWY010000578.1:0-1952 GCF_051956955.1 Neisseria sp. P0021.S005
GTAATCGCTGTAATAGTTCAAATCACCGTTTCGGACACGCCAATAAAACGCTCCGCTGGCAATCCTGACCCGTCCGCCATAGTCATAAAGTTTGCCATAGCCTTGCGGTTGGCGGTTGCGGTCGAGGCGCGGCCAATCGTTCAAGGTTTCGGAAATATTCCAACCTTCATCAGCTTCAACCAGCCATAAGAAACCCTGAGTTGGGTTGTAAAGCAGATACTCTGTCCACTGCCCTTCTGGTGCCAATGTATGTTTGGCACCTTTGAACAAGTTATCAAATGTTTCCTGCGCATCTGTTTCTAAATATCTAATTGCGCCGATAACATGAAACTCTTTATTTTTCAGACTGCCTGTCGAGCCGACAGGCAAAGTAAACATCGTATTTTGCGACAAACGCAGATTATTGGCGGTAATAAGCTCCGCTTTATCTTTGCCGACTGCCAATTCGCTGCCGCAACTTTGACAGTTCAGATGGGAAGTCAGCCCGTTTACCCAATGAATGGACGAGCCGCAGTTAGGACAGTTTTCTGAAGTAATACTGCCTTTCAGACGGCCTGCGCTTTCTTTAATTTCATCTTCGTGGCGCGTGTTTTCCAGCTTCAAACCATCTAGGTTTACCATCCGCCCGAAGAAGGCTTCGGGAGTTTTATTGTTGTAATCGAGCGTGATGAAAAGGTTTTCGCAACGCCAGTCGGAAACCCGATTTTCTGTATCCTCTTTCAAAACAAACGGCAATTCGCCCTGCGCAGCCGCATGTTTCAAGCTGATGTTGCGGACATCGGAGGCAATATAGTGCTTATCTTGAAAAGTCAGCTCGCTAAATCCGGCTCGCGTATCTTCAAATTTCGGCGGATTATCGATTTCGACCGGCATGGTCATCACATACAAATCGCCCGCCTCAGAAAGCCAACCGGCTCTGCCGTCGTCAAACAGCGCATACCATTCATTCCACGCGCCATCGTCGTATTGCACCTGAAGCCGTCCAACCAAGGTAAAGCGTTGTGCGACAAATGTGCCGCTGGTTCCGATTTGCAGCGGACTAAAATCTTCCAGCAATGCGGAGTCGCGGCCGGAGTCGACAACGCCGTTATCTTTCCGCACCAGCATGCTGTTGCAATAGCCGCACACCAGCGTCACGGCAGAAGCAGAATGCGCCTCGACAGGTGCTCCGCAGCTTGGGCAGTCGGTTTTGAAGAAAGGAGTTTGAGACATGGGTTTGCTTTTTCAGAATGGGTTGGAGTGTTTCAGACGGCCTTAACGTTTTTGAAGTCGGACAGGCTTAATCAAATCATTTGAAAGGCCGTCTGAAACCTTTTCATAGAAGCAGCTCAACGCTTCTTTTGAATGATATTTTTCAGACGGCCTTCAATTGATCAACCAATCAGCTGTTTCAACACTTCAGCCTTGGCTTTGTCAAAATCTTCTTGCGAAATCAAACCGCCATCCAGCAAAGACTTGAGTTTCACCAATTTAGCCTGCGGATCTTCGGCAACCGGCTGAGCATTTTGCTGAGCCTGTTGCGCATTCGGCTGCATCATGCCAGCCATGGCACCCGCCATCGCCTGACCAATACCGGCACCTACGCCCAAACCTGCACCGATTCCGGCAAGTCCGCCTTCATTTTGTGCCGCAAGCGGAATAGATTCGGCGGTTTGATATTGGGTGTAGCGTCCCAAATCGCCGATAACACCCATCGAAATTTTCTTATCCAACGCAGCCTGAATAGACGCGGGCAAAGTAATGCTTTCAACAGTGAAGTTTTCCAGTGCCAAACCCAGCTTGGCAAATTCCGCGCCAAGCAATTCGCCGATTTTTTGCGACAGCAAAACTTGGTTCGCCGCCATATCCAAGAATGGGATACCGGAGCTGCCGAACGCGGCCGCCAACTGGGTGACTGCGATATTGCGCAGTTGGTTTTCCAAGTCTACGCCGCTGTATTGCGCCGCCACACC
>NZ_JBQCWY010000579.1:0-1944 GCF_051956955.1 Neisseria sp. P0021.S005
ACCTATTAATAAAAACAAGGACATAACATGGCCATCGAACGTACGATTTCCATCATCAAACCCGATGCAGTAGAAAAAAACGTCATCGGCAAGATTTACAGCCGCTTTGAAGAAAACGGCTTGCGCATTATTGCGGCGAAAATGAAACATCTGTCTGAGCGCGAAGCAAAAGAGTTTTATGCTGTACACAAAGACCGCCCTTTTTATGAAGACTTGGTTAAATTCATGACTCGCAATCCTGTTATGATTCAAGTATTGGAAGGTGAAAACGCCGTTGCCAAAAATCGCGAATTGATGGGCGCAACCAATCCAGCCGATGCAGCTCCGGGCACAATCCGTGCCGACTTTGCAGAATCTGTCAGTGTTAATGCTGTACACGGTTCTGACAGCGTGGAAAATGCTGCGATTGAAATCGCCTACTTTTTCAGCCAAAGCGAAATCTGCCCACGATAAAAGCAAAAAGCCTGTAGCCGCTTTACGGCCGTCCGATTCCATATCGGACGGCAAAAGTGCTTTGTATGCCCTGCAAATGACAGGCCGTCTGAAACCCTAAAGGCTTTTAAAGCAAAGCTGACCGATAAGCCTCTTTACTTTAAAAGCTTTATTGAGAAACATAAAAATACATGAAAACCAATCTACTGAATTACGATTTAAATGGACTGACGCAACACTTTGCCGAAATGGGTGAGAAACCTTTCCGCGCCAAACAAGTCATGCGTTGGATGCATCAAGCCGGTGCACAAAACTTTGAAGAAATGACTGACTTGGCCAAATCATTGCGTGCCAAGTTGAATGAACAAGCCACAATCGAAGTGCCTAAATTAATGATGGCACAAGAATCTACTGATGGCACACGCAAATGGTTGCTGGATGTCGGCACGGGCAACGGTGTAGAAACCGTCTTTATTCCCGAAGCCGAACGCGGTACTTTGTGCATCTCTTCCCAAGTAGGTTGCGCATTGGAATGCACTTTCTGCTCTACCGGACGACAGGGTTTCAACCGCAACCTGACTGCCGCTGAAATTATCGGTCAGCTTTGGTGGGCCAATAAAGCCATGGGTGTTACCCCTAAAAACGAACGCGTTATCTCCAACGTGGTGATGATGGGTATGGGCGAGCCTATGGCAAACTTTGACAATGTTGTTACTGCCTTGAGTATTATGTTGGATGATCATGGCTACGGCTTGAGCCGCCGTCGCGTGACCGTTTCCACTTCGGGCATGGTTCCACAAATGGACAGACTGCGTGATGCAATGCCTGTTGCTTTGGCTGTATCTTTACACGCATCCAACGATGAAGTGCGCGATCAGATTGTTCCTCTCAACAAAAAATACCCGCTCAAAGAATTGATGGCGGCCTGTCAACGTTATCTGGTCAAAGCCCCCCGTGACTTTATTACCTTTGAATACGTTATGCTCGACGGTATCAATGATAAAGCACAACATGCGCGCGAATTGATTGAATTGGTTAAAGACGTACCATGCAAATTCAATCTGATTCCGTTCAATCCTTTCCCAAATTCCGGCTACGAACGTTCTACCAATGAAAATATCCGTGTCTTCCGCGATATTCTGCAACAAGCCGGCTTTGTCGTTACTGTCCGCAAAACCCGCGGCGACGATATCGATGCCGCTTGCGGACAATTGGCCGGACAAGTACAAGATAAAACACGCCGCCAACAAAAATGGCAACAGATTTTGGTCGAACAATAAGGTTAATTATGAAAATCAAGTTCGGATTCGCTTTACTTACCGCACTGACTCTTTCTGCCTGCGCTTCCTCTTCCGGCCCAAGCCCTAAAGAACGTGCCATTCAAGTTTCTAATATCAAAACCCAACTGGCTGTGGAATATATGCGCGGCCAAAACTACCGCCAAGCTACTGAAAGTATCGAAGAGGCGCTTAAGTCCAATTCCAAAAATGACCTTGCTTGGTTGGTACGCGC
>NZ_JBQCWY010000580.1:0-1943 GCF_051956955.1 Neisseria sp. P0021.S005
AATCAGGGATTTCCAGCTTTTCTATCATGCGGTGCAACACATCATTCGGAACAGAATGTTCGCGGTTACGGTTTTGCGATAGTAATTGCGTGTAAGGCACTTCCAAATAAATGAGATGCACACGTGCACCGTAATCGGCAAACATCGGTAGCCATTTGCTGCGCAGGTCGCGGTTAAGATTGGTCGCATTAAAAACAAATGACGTACGGGCTCGCAGGTATTCTTTTGCCTGCTCTTTACCCAAACGCACTGCTTCGGCGGTATGTTTGGAGTCCGCGGGATTGAGTTTACGCTCACGGCGAATCTCATCCAGCGACAGCATGGGCAGATGGGCAAGATGTTGCCTGATGTAACTGTCTTTGCCGCTACCTGCTATGGCGCACATGGCGTACACATCAAAGGTTTGATCATCAAATGGCTGATAATCCGGCATTTCGCTACGGCCGTTAAGATAGAGATAGCGTCCGTAATCGCTGGCAAAAGTACGCGCCTTACCCCAACAAGCGTTTTCTTCACAGAGTTCACGAAACAAATCAATGCGCAGCAAAATATCCTGTTGGTCGCAACATATACGACCCAGTACATCGGCTTTAGCAAGCATGGCAAGATGTGCAGTATTGACCTGCAAACTGGCCGCTATGACGGCTCGCTCAGGATTAGGCTTGTTAATCGCCCATAAGGGCAATCCGTGCAAGCGCACGAGTTTGGCGATTGCTTCTCTTACAGCAAACGGAGCGGCAAGTTCGGTATACAGTAAAGTACGGGCGGTATGCTCGCCTTTTTTTGCGTGATGCGGCGAAACGAGACGCTCTTTGCCGTTTTCTATTTCACGCTTGGTCGTACTGCGTTTTTCCACATCATGCAGCATGGCGGCAGCAAACAGAATATGCTGCTCCTGTCCATCAAGCGCTTGAAACTCGGGCAATTGTAAAAGGGCTTCGCATACCATTTTGGTATGCGTAAATACATCGCCTTCGGCATGCCACTCAGGGTCTTGCGGAACGTCCTTCATATCGGCAAACCAGCTGAAACGACGTTCTAAGGCTTGCCAATCAGGAAGTTGACCGGGTATGTAATATGGGAATGTCCACATAATTGTCTTTCTTATTATTGGATAATTGGACTTCAGGCCGTCTGAAACTGCCAGCTTTGCCAATGGTATTTGTCGTAATCGATAAGACGGGCAGGCTTCCAAGTTTTCGTCCAATGAACGTCGGTTTTAACGTGTTTGGCTCGCACCAATTTGAAAAGATTGTCGAATTCATTGGATTGAACAGGCAGATTGCCGTTGTTGGTGGCAAAATCATCGGCGTTCCGGATAACGAAACCTTCGCTGCATGCCGCTCCTGTGTTCGGATCGTAGCCGCCAAGCTTGCCGGAAGTTTGTACGCTGTCCGTCCACGGTTCTCCCAAATTAGCAGCAAGCCATTGCGCTAAAGCAAGATCTTCATTGGCGTACTTTTGAGTGAAATCTGCAAGCGGCTGGACAATGGGGATTTCTGGTACAGTCGGAAAATCAAACAGCTGCGCATAAAATTTAACCTCTTCCCATGAAAGCCAATGTCCGCCACGGCGGACTGCAAACAGGTAAAAATAGCTTTCCAGTTTCGAATAGGCAATCGAATGAATGCCATACATATTCTCGCCAAAAAGTTCAAGATCGCCTAAATCATCTTTGATTCGCTGCCATCGTTGCAGCAAAGGTTTATCCCACGGATGCTGGGTAGGCGCAGCATGACTACGGGCATAGAGGCCGTGCGCAGCAAAGCAGTTGTTTTGCCCATCTAATTTTTCGGTTAAAACCAATTTCGGCAGTGAGGCAAAATATGAAAGAAAGCCGCGCGGCATAAAGCGGTCGTCTGAAGTCGTGCCGAGGCTGATGGGCGCGTGCAGGCTGCGGGCGTATTTTTGAGGTTCAGTTGTCGTCATAATATTTTTTCCTT
>NZ_JBQCWY010000581.1:0-1940 GCF_051956955.1 Neisseria sp. P0021.S005
CCAAAAAGCGGCGGATATGGCGGATAACGGTTTTACACGGCAACAATCCGTCAAATTCGGCCAACTGCGCCTCTTCCTGCCATTTCGCCAAAGACTGCTCAAACTGCTGCTTGGCGTATTGGTCGTCCGTATCCGGAGCAAACAGTTTCTCCAGCAAATCACGGCAACGCTGCACCCAGCTCTCCACATTGGCAGGCTCTTGCCATTGCGCCGCCATATCGGCTAAAGTACGGATAAATTCGGCAAAACCGCTGAACACGTCCAGCTGATTGACATTGCTATGCCACGCGCTCACGCCCTGCCACATGCCGTTGCCGCCTTCAGGCAGCATCCAGCCCAAGGCCAAACGCTCTACCGCCTGCTGCCAAGTAAAGAGGTTGTCTTTACCCTCGCGCATGGTTTGGTCCAACCCCCAATGCACATTCAATCCGGCAACAGTCTCATGCAGCAGCGGCACATCCTCTTCGCTCAAACCGAAGCGTTGCAGCACCAACCAACTCTCCAGTAAAGGCAAAACCTTGTCCACTTCAAACCGGCTCTCCAGCAAGTCCAAAGTTTGCGCCAAAGCATACAGCAAGGGCTGACGGCGGCTGAGTTTCACATCCGAAATCGAATACGGCAAAGCCTGGCTGCCTACATGCTCCTGTCCAAAAACGGCTTCGATAAACGGACTGTACGGCTCGATGTTCGGCGTCAAAACGGCAATATCGTGCGGCTGCCAGTCGGGATTTTTTTGCAACACCAGCGACAGCTCTTCTTTCAAAATCTGCAATTCGCGCAAAGGGCTGTGTGCCGCAACGATTTTGACTGAGCCGTCGTTCAGCAGCTTGTCCGGCTCGACACACACTGGATTGCCGTCCGCATCGTGAACCTGAACCAAAGCCTGCTGCGCGCCTGCTTCGCCTTCTTCCTGTTGATATAAGCGTTCAGACGGCATGATCAAGTTTTGGATATCGTTTTGCAGGCAATGCAACAAGGTATCGTCTCTTCCCTCTTCATAAACCTGAATATCCTGCTCGGTTTCCACTTCCGACAGAAAATCAAAGAAATCGCGTCCCTGCTTGCCCAAAGAAGCCAACAGCGGATGCCCTGCCTGCGACAAATCCGCCTCATCGCCCCTTTTCAAAATTTGCGCCTCGTCGATGACCTCGCCCCAATATTGGCTGCTCGGGTTGAGCGCGAACACAAACACATCGCAATGCTTGGAAATTTGGTGCAGCAGTTGCAGATACATCGGTGCCATTGTCGAAATGCCGAATACAAACAACCTTTGCGGCAAAACCGATTTATCCAACTGCGCCAACAGCTTTTCCCACAAGGCCACGCGGTGCGGCGCCGATTGGCTGCCATCATCCAAATAACGCCACAGCCGCGCCTGCCAATCCTCATCATCGCCCAAACCCAGCAGCTTCCCAGCCTGCCACGCATCAATCCAATCCGGGCGGTACACCAAATATTGGTCGAAAATATCTGCCATCTGTCCGGCAAGCTGATAATCCGCCGATGCCGAGCTGTGCAAATAACTTTCCAGCTTCAGGCGCACGTTTTCGTACTCCGGGGCCGTCTGAAACGCTTCGCTGCGGAACAAATCCAGCAAACGCCAGCGCATAACTTCAGGCGAAAACGGACTGAGCGGCGGCACATCGGGAACCAATTTGCGCATCAGCTGCCACGCCAAACCGGCAGGCAGGCTGAACTTCAAATTCGCCGCCACGCCGAGTTTGCGCGCGAAAAACACATTCAGATAACGCCGCATCCCCTGGCTCTGCACCACCACTTCTTCCTGTGCCAATACCACATCCAAAGGCAAGGCCTGATGAATATGCGCGCACATTTCGGCAAGCGCTTCCAAACGGTCGGACTGATAAAGATAAAACATAGCAGACAATCTAAAAAACAATTGCCCACATTATAATGCCATTAGGACAAATGCTTCAGCA
>NZ_JBQCWY010000582.1:0-1940 GCF_051956955.1 Neisseria sp. P0021.S005
TGCTGAAGCATTTGTCCTAATGGCATTATAATGTGGGCAATTGTTTTTTAGATTGTCTGCTATGTTTTATCTTTATCAGTCCGACCGTTTGGAAGCGCTTGCCGAAATGTGCGCGCATATTCATCAGACCTTGTCCTTGGATTCTGTATTGGCGCAGGAAGAAGTGGTGGTGCAGAGCCAGGGGATGCGGCGATATCTGAATGTGTTTTTTGCGCGCAAACTCGGCGTGGCGGCGAATTTGAAGTTCAGCCTGCCGGCCGGTTTGGCGTGGCAGCTGATGCGTAAATTGGTTCCCGATGTGCCGCCGCTCAGTCCGTTTTCGCCTGAAGTCATGCGTTGGCGTTTGCTGGATTTGTTCCGCAGTGAAGCGTTTCAGACGGCCCCGGAATACGAAAACGTGCGCCTGAAGCTGGAAAGTTATTTGCACAGCTCGGCATCGGCGGATTATCAGCTTGCCGGACAAATGGCGGATATTTTCGACCAATATTTGGTGTACCGCCCAGATTGGATTGATGCGTGGCAGGCTGGGAAGCTGCTGGGTTTGGGCGATGATGAGGATTGGCAGGCACGGCTGTGGCGTTATTTGGACGATGGCAGCCAATCTGCGCCGCACCGCGTGGCCTTGTGGGAAAAGCTCTTGGCGCAGTTGGATAAATCGGTCTTGCCGCAAAGGTTGTTTGTATTCGGCATTTCGACAATGGCGCCGATGTATCTGCAATTGCTGCACCAAATTTCCAAGCATTGCGATGTATTTGTGTTTGCGCTCAATCCGAGCAGCCAATATTGGGGCGAGGTCATCGACGAGGCGCAGATTTTGAAAAGGGGCGATGAGGCGGATTTGTCGCAGGCAGGGCATCCGCTGTTGGCTTCTTTGGGCAAGCAGGGGCGCGATTTCTTTGATTTTCTGTCGGAAGTGGAAACCGAGCAGGATATTCAGGTTTATGAAAAGGGAAAAGACGATACCTTATTGCATTGCCTGCAAAACGATATCCAAAACTTAATCATGCCGTCTGAACGCTTATACCAACAGGAAGAAAGCGAAGCAGGCGCGCAGCAGGCTTGGGTTCAGGTTCACGATGCGAACGGCAATCCAGTGAGTGTCGAGCCGGACAAATTGTTGAATGATGGCTCCGTCAAAATTGTTGCGGCCCACAGCCCTTTGCGCGAATTGCAGATTTTGAAAGAAGAGCTGTCGCTGGTGTTGCAAAACAATCCTGACTGGCAGCCGCACGATATTGCTGTTTTGACGCCAAACATCGAGCCGTACAGCCCGTTTATCGAAGCCGTTTTTGGGCAGGAGCATGCAGGCAGCCAGGCTTTGCCGTATTCGATTTCGGATGTGAAACTCAGCCGCCGTCAGCCCTTGCTGTATGCTTTGGCGCAAATGTTGGACTTGTTGGAAAGCCGGTTTGAAGTGGATAAGGTTTTGCCTTTGCTGGAAAGCCGGTTGGTGCTGCAACGCTTCGGTTTGAGCGAGGAGGATGTGCCGCTACTGCATGAGACTGTTGCCGGATTGAATGTGCATTGGGGTTTGGACCAAACCATGCGCGAGGGCAAAGACAACCTCTTTACTTGGCAGCAGGCGGTAGAGCGTTTGGCCTTGGGCTGGATGCTGCCTGAAGGCAGCAACGGCATGTGGCAGGGCGTGAGCGCGTGGCATAGCAATGTCAACCAGTTGGACGTGTTCAGCGGTTTTGCCGAATTTATCCGTACTTTGGCCGATATGGCGGCGCAATGGCAAGAGCCTGCCGATGTGGAAGGCTGGGTGCAGCGTTGCCGCGATTTGCTGGAGAAACTGTTTGCTCCGGATACAGACGACCAATACGCCAAGCAGCAGTTTGAGCAGTCTTTGGCGAAATGGCAGGAAGAGGCGCAGTTGGCCGAATTTGACGGATTGTTGCCGTGTAAAACCGTTATCCGCCATATCCGCCGCTTTTTGG
>NZ_JBQCWY010000583.1:0-1939 GCF_051956955.1 Neisseria sp. P0021.S005
TTGTCCACAGCGGTTTTCAGTGCAGGCAGGTTGCCGGCGGGGCAGACCAATTCTGGAATTTTCTGCATTTTGTGTTCCTCGTCTTGATGATAACCTCTATCGGGTTAATCAATATTTTGTAGAATTCCGAATATTTTATGGATTAATGACACAAGATATGCTGACTTAAATCAAATCGAAAAATTCAGGTTGACGTAGACATATTGTTTACAAAATCTTAACAGACGTTGTTTTTTATATATTTCATGTGCTTAAAAATTTTGATGACGGATTTTGTTTCAAAATCGGCTTATGTTTTTAACTATCGCATTTATTAATTTTTACAATAATGGCGATAGAAAAATGAAAAAAGGCCGTCTGAAAATCTGGTTTCAGACGGCCTTTCGCTTTAAAGGGATAAATTTAAGAGGAACCCAAGCGTTTATCGGGTCGGGTAAACACAAAAATAAACAGCGAGGTTAACGCGCCCAAAGTATCGGCAAGCATGTCTTTTTGCGCGTCCCAAATATCGCCTTGAGAACCCAAGAACTCCAGTCCGGCCTCTCCGCCGTCGATAACGGCATATTGCCATTCGATGATTTCATAGGCGGCAGCCACACTCATAATGAAGAACAGTGAGAAAAATAAGGCCAACGGCAGGTTGCACAGCTTGCGGCGCAGCAGCCACTCAGCCATTGGATAGGCGTAGAAGCCGATGATGTAATGGGCAATACGGTCGTAATGATTGCGGTTTTCGCCCAAAATCGGTTCAAAAAAGCGGTTGATGGATTCAAACGGTACATCGGCAAAAGTGTAGTATGCACCGATGGAATGCATAATCAGCCAAAAACTCATGAATAAGTAGGCCAAGTTGCTGAAGCGGAAAATGCGGTAAGTGGCAACCAGGAGGAAGAATACGGATGCTACGGGGATGATTTCGGCGTACCAGACTGCACGGTCATGAGGATTAATGCCTGACCAAACAATAAGGGCGAAGATAATTGCAGCAAGAAAAATGGGAAAGATTGGAGAGGGTTTATTCATGTTGTGTGTATGTAATAACAATGGTTACGTATTGTATAACGAATCGGCAGGGCTGGAAGTTTCGAGTATTCAAGGCCGTCTGAAAATAACTTTCAGACGGCCTGAAGTTTAGCCGTTCCAGAAATAACGGGTAATGTGGAAAAACACGGGTGCGGCAAAACAAATCGAATCCACGCGGTCAAGCATGCCGCCGTGGCCGCGTATCATATTGCCCCAGTCTTTGACGCCGTAATCGCGTTTGATAGCAGACATAACCAGGCCGCCAAAGAAACCCATCAGGCAGACGATAAAGCCGATAACGGCCGCTTGGCCGTGGGAGAACGGCGTAATCGGCGCCATTAGCGCGGCAATGGCTGTGGCCGACAGAATACCGCCGACAGTGCCGGAAATGGTTTTTGACGGCGAAAGCGAAGGCATGATTTTTGCACCGCCAATCAGTTTGCCCCAAACGTATTGCAATACATCCGATACTTGCACCACGCCAATCAGGAAGATTAGCAACAGAATATTGTTGCTATTATCGAAGCCGTCCAAGTCTAGAAACATCAGCGCCGGAACATGGGACAGACAGAAGATGCAAATCATCGCCATCCATTGCGTTTTGGCGGCGCGTTCCAAAAAATGCGCGGTTTGGCCGCTGAGGCTGGCAATAATCGGCAGTATCAAAAAGCCGTAAACCGGAATAAAAATGCTGAACATGCCGTACCAGCCGTCATAGACGAAATAGTATTGCACCGGCAGCAACAGGTAAAAGCAGACCACCATGCTGTAATAGTCGCTGCGGCGGCGATAGACGAGGGTCATAAACTCGCGCAGTGCGGCAAATGAAATCAGGAAAAACAGTATAACCGTCCCGATTTTGCCGAACCAAAACGCGCCCAGCAACACCAGCGTCATCAGCCACCATGCGTAAATA
>NZ_JBQCWY010000584.1:0-1937 GCF_051956955.1 Neisseria sp. P0021.S005
GAACTCGATGCCCTGCCTGATGAAATCGCCGCTTTGGAAACCGAGCAGGCTGAAATCAATACCCAGCTTTCCGATCCTGAAATTTTCAAAGATTACGAAAAAGCAGGTGCATTGCAAAGCAGGGCTGAAGAAATCGAGATGTCGCTTTTGGAAAAGCTGGAACGCTGGGAATGGCTGGAAGCGAAACAAAATGGAGAAGCGGTTTAAATTGGGAGTTTTGTCCCAAAGTAGGGCAGATATTTTTCTAAATCATGCCGTCTGAACCCCGAATATTCAAAAACAAGGTCTACAACCAACATGAAAAAAGTCGAGAAAAACGTATTGGTGCTGCATAGCGCTAAGGAAATGTTTGAGCTGGTGGACAAAGTTGAGGACTATCCAAAATTTTTGCCGTGGTACAGCAAGACCGAAGTCATCGAACGTAAAGGCAATGAGCTAAAAGCGCGCCTGTTTATGGACTATATGCGCGTCAAGCAGTCATTTGCGACGCACAACCACAATATCCCGGGGCAGGAAATCCGCATGGATTTGCTCGAAGGGCCGTTTAAAACCCTGCGCGGCACTTGGAAATTTATCGACTTGGGCGATGATATGTGCAAAGTCGAATTCAGATTAGAATACGATTTCTCCAATGCCGTACTCTCTGCCATGATTTCCCCGGTATTCGGCCATCTCGCCGGCACGCTGGTGGATGCTTTTATTAAAGAGGCCGACCGCCGCTATGCTTGAGATTGAAATTGTTTACGGACTGGCCGATAGGCAAGTGTTGAAGGGTATGACCGTTGCCGAAGGAACAACCGTACGCGAAGCTGCCCGACAAAGCGGTTTGGAGATAGAGTTTCCGGAATTGGATTTACAGCAAGCGCCTTTGGGTATTTTCGGCAAGGCTGTGAAAGACGAAACAGCGTTGCGCGATGGCGATCGGATTGAGGTTTATCGCCCATTGTTGATTGATCCGAAAGAAGCGCGACGTAAACGCGCTGGGCAAGAATAAATCAAAGGCCGTCTGAAACTTTTTCAGACGGCCTGTCAAACTGAAAGAACAGTAATGAGCTTGAAAATTAAATTAATTGTCGGTTTGGGCAATCCAGGCCAAGAATACGAACAAACGCGCCACAATGTCGGCTTTTGGCTGTTGGACGAACTGGCATGGAAATGGAAAGTCAATTTTAAAGACGAAAAGAAATTTTACGGCGAAGTAGCGCGCGCCACTACGCCTGATGGTGATGTTTGGCTGCTCAAACCCATGACCTTTATGAACCGCTCCGGTCAGGCAGTAGCCGCTTTGGCTCAGTTTTACAAAATCAAGCCGGAGGAAATCTTGGTGGTTCATGACGAGCTGGATATTCCATGCGGCCGTATCAAATTCAAACTTGGCGGCGGCAACGGCGGACACAACGGCCTCAAAGACATTCAGGCTCGCTTGGGTACGCCTAATTTCTACCGCCTGCGCTTGGGTATTGATCATCCGGGCGACCGTAATCTGGTTGTCGGTTATGTGTTGAATAAACCGTCGGCGGAACACAGACAGCAAATTGATGATTCCATCGCCAAATCCCTGCAAGGATTGCCGGCCGTGTTGAATGGCGAATGGGAAGAAGCAACACGTTTTTTACACAGTAAGTAGCGTACCCAAACCAAACCAAACGGGCAGCCTTGCACATCATGTTCAGACGGCCTGAAAACAGGCAGTGTGATCTGACTAGTGATAAACGAATCAAAGAAACAGTAAATATGAACGAACTGACCAGTCTTATGCAGACCGAAGCCCCAGGCATTGTTGGCGAAACATTAGACTTCTGCCTTTACGAATGCAGTATTGAAGATGCCCCGGATGCAGAAGAAGTGGCACAATGGCGTGATATTTTGAAGGCGCGGGGTGGGAAATTTGTCCGCTTGGCAGATATCTGCCAAACATGGTTGGATGAAGAGGCCGA
>NZ_JBQCWY010000585.1:0-1937 GCF_051956955.1 Neisseria sp. P0021.S005
AATATGCTACAATCGCGTCCGATTATAACATTCTATTTATAAAGGTTTTACGAATAATGATTTCTACCAACGGCATCACCATGCAGTTCGGCGCAAAGCCGCTGTTTGAAAACGTATCCGTCAAATTCGGCGAAGGCAACCGTTACGGCTTGATCGGCGCCAACGGCTCAGGCAAATCCACCTTCATGAAAATCCTCGGCGGCGATTTGGAACAGACTGCCGGCGAAGTCGCGATTGAAAACGGCGTGCGTTTGGGTAAATTGCGCCAAGACCAGTTTGCCTACGAAGACATGCGCGTGCTGGACGTGGTGATGATGGGTCATACCGAAATGTGGGCGGCGATGACCGAGCGTGATGCAATTTACGCCAACCCCGAAGCTACCGAAGACGACTACATGAAAGCCGCCGAACTGGAAGCCAAGTTCGCCGAATACGACGGCTACACCGCCGAAGCGCGTGCTGCCGAGTTGTTGAGCGGCGTGGGCATTTCCGAAGATTTGCACAATGCGACCATGGCAGAAGTTGCCCCAGGCTTCAAACTGCGCGTATTGCTGGCGCAAGCCCTGTTCTCCAAACCAGATGTATTGCTCTTGGACGAACCGACCAATAACTTGGACATTAATACCATCCGTTGGTTGGAAGGCGTGTTGAACCAATACGACTCCACCATGATCATCATCTCGCACGACCGTCACTTTTTGAACGAAGTCTGCACACACATGGCGGATTTGGACTACAACACCATCACCATCTATCCGGGCAACTACGACGACTACATGCTCGCTTCTGCCCAATCGCGTGAGCGCGCCCTGAAAGACAACGCCAAAGCCAAAGAGAAACTGCAAGAGCTGCAAGAGTTCGTTGCACGCTTCTCTGCCAACAAATCCAAAGCCCGTCAGGCAACCAGTCGTCTGAAGCAGGCAGACAAAATCAAATCGGAGATGGTAGAAGTCAAACCTTCTACCCGTCAAAACCCGTATATCCGTTTTGAAGCCGACGAAAAAGCCAAGTTGCACCGTCAGGCTGTAGAAGTTGAAAAACTGGCTAAACGTTTTGAAACCCAGTTATTTAAAAACCTGAACTTCATCCTTGAAGCAGGTCAGCGTCTCGCCATCATCGGCCCGAACGGCGCAGGTAAATCTACCTTGCTGAAACTCTTGGCAGGCGCGTACAACCCCGAATATTCAGACGGCCTGCTGCCGGACGAAGGCACCATCAAATGGGCGGAAAAAGCCAGTGTCGGCTACTACCCGCAAGACCATGAAAACGACTTCGACGTCGATATGGACCTGAGCGAATGGATGCGCCAATGGGGTCAGGAAGGCGATGACGAACAAGTCATCCGCGGCACTTTGGGCCGCTTGCTCTTCGGCAGCAACGATGTCGTGAAAAAAGTGAAGGTTCTCTCCGGTGGCGAAAAAGGCCGTATGCTGTACGGCAAACTGTTGCTGTTGAAACCCAATGTTTTGGTCATGGACGAACCGACCAACCACATGGACATGGAAAGTATCGAATCCTTGAACATGGCGCTGGAAAAATACAACGGCACGCTGATTTTCGTATCGCATGACCGTCAGTTTGTATCTTCATTGGCTACCCAAATCATCGAATTGGATGGCAAAGGCGGATATGAACACTACTTGGGCGATTACGAAAGCTATCTGGAGAAAAAAGGCTTAGTTTAAGCTCATACTGATGAGCTATTAAGGTATTGAAATGCCGTCTGAAAACCGTTGTGTTTTCAGACGGCATTTTTTGAAGCGTTTCATATTGGCAATCACTGAAACTGCTAAGATTAAAATGAATAAATTTCTTGTTAGGAATTTTTATTAAAGCCATAAAACAGATATACAAAAGGCCGTTTGAAATATTTCAGACGGCCTTTATGTATGTTTTCATAGCAAGAGGATTAACTGAATAAACCTTTAAACCACAAC
>NZ_JBQCWY010000586.1:0-1937 GCF_051956955.1 Neisseria sp. P0021.S005
CATTTCAGACGGCCTCTTCCAGCAAAAAACAAGGAAACACCAACCATATGGATAATAAAACCAAACTTCGCATCGGCGGTCTGGCCCTGCTGACCACTGCCGTATTAAGCCTCATCATCGTTCTGATTGTCGATTCATGGCCGCTGGCCATTCTGTTGGCCGTCATCATCGTGGCCGCTGCCGCAGGCGGTTTCGTTTGGACTTCACGCCGTCAGCAACGCCAATTCCTCGAGCGCCTGAAAAAATTCGACATCGACCCGGAAAAAGGCCGTATCAACGAAGCCAACCTGCGCCGTATGTACCACAGCGGCGGCCAACATCAAAAAGACGCGATTACCCTGGTTTGCCTGTCACAAAAATGTTCTGTTGACGAAGCGCACGCCATCTTCAAAAAACGTCCGACCCGTCAGGAAATGAACCAAATGGCTGCCCAACAGGCACGCGGTCAAAAACGTCCACATCGCTAATCCCGACAGTAACAGGCCGTCTGAACATCCTATCCCGTTTCAGACGGCCTGTTTTTATTTCCATCAAACCCATTTCCGTTTCCATCGCATTATGACCCGTCTTCCTACCGTCCCACTCAAACGCCGCCTCGCCGCACTGGTTTACGAACTTCTGCTGACCGGCGCCGTTACCAGCATTGCCGCCCTTGCAGCCGGTATTGTCGCCATCTTTCTCAATCCCGTTTCCACGCGCCTGTCCATGCTGACAACCTGTCTGATTTTGTTCTACGCATGGTGGCTCTACTTTCGCGCCAACTGGCACAAAAAAGGCCAAACCCTCGCCATGCAGACATGGAAAATCGGCTTAGCCGATAAAAACGATACCCAGCCGCCCCTGCCGCAGCTGCGCCTACGCTTTATTTGGGCCAGCATTTTTATTGTCTTTATTCCCCTGTTTGCCTACGCCGGATTGCGCCATCTGCTCAATATACCACCCAAAGGCGCATTCGGCGCCGCGCTCATTTGGCTCATCCTGCCATGGGGCTTCGCCCTGTTCCATCCCGACCGCCAGTTCCTCTACGACTTCTTGGCCGGAACAAGGCTGGTGGATTTAAATCAGAAGAAAACAAACGAATAAAATTCGCAAGCATCTCAAGCTCTAAATAAAATAAAGGCCGTCTGAAACTCCAGATACGTTTCAGACGGCCTTTAATCATAACATCAAGCAATGATTATTCTTGCCAACGTTTGAACACCAGCGAAGTATTGACGCCGCCAAAGGCAAAGTTATTGCTGACCACATAATCGGTTTGAATCTCACGTCCGCCCGTTTGAATATAATCCACCTTGCCGCAACGCGGATCGATGTTTTCCAAATTGACGGTCGGCGCAAACCAACCATTGTTCATCATTTCGATGGTAAACCAGGCTTCCAATGCGCCGCACGCGCCGAGTGTATGGCCGAGGTAGCTTTTTTGCGAACTCATCGGTATAAAACCAAACACCGCTTCAGTAGCCAATGTTTCGGCAATATCGCCTTTTTCGGTCGCCGTGCCGTGGCCGCTGACATAGCCGACTTTATCAGGCGTAATACCAGCGTCTTTCAGCGCAAGCTCCATACATTTTTGCATGGTTTCTTTTTGCGGCTGGGTAACGTGGCTGCCGTCGCTGTTGGCACCATAGCCGACAAGCTCGGCATAGATTTTCGCACCGCGCGCACGGGCGTGTTCCAATTCTTCCAATACGAAAATGCCTGCGCCTTCGCCGATGACCAAGCCGTCTCGAGCGTTGTCGTAAGGGCGCGGGGTCAGCTCAGGTTCGCCGTTGCGGCGGCTGGCGGCATAAAGTGAATCGAAAACATACACTTCAGACGGACAAAACTCTTCGCCTCCGCCAGCCAGCATCATATCAATCAGGCCGTATTTAATCGCTTCATAGGCATAACCAATGCCTTGGCTGCCGGAAGAGCACGCGCTCGAAGTCGGGATAATG
>NZ_JBQCWY010000587.1:0-1924 GCF_051956955.1 Neisseria sp. P0021.S005
TGGCGTTTATGGCAGGCGCAGTCGGCTTTACTGCAGGTTTGTATTACGCCATTACCTATGCTTTGATGGCGGCAGTCAGCTTCGGTGTTTTGATGGTATTGTCCACCAAAGACATTGAATGTGAAAATATCAAAGACCTCGCAGGCCTTAACCAACGCCATGCATGGTTTGCCTTCCTGATGTTGCTGTCTATGTTCTCCATGGCGGGTATTCCGCCGCTGATGGGTTTTTACGCCAAATTCGGCGTGATTATGGCACTCTTGAAACAAGGCCATGTTTGGTTGTCCGTATTTGCCGTCATCATGTCGCTGATTGGCGCCTTCTACTACCTGCGCGTGGTCAAAGTCATCTACTTCGATGCGCCTGATCATGACCAGCCGGTCGGCAGTAACTATGCCGCTAAATTTGTTCTGACGGTCAATGCCTTCTTGCTGCTCCTGTGGGGTATCATGCCGCAAACCGTTATCGACTGGTGTGCCAAAGCATTGGAAAATACCCTGTAAGCTTCAAACAAAACCAACGGCGGCTGTTCCAAAGCCGCCGTTTTTGTTAGGATTCGCATTCGGATGAAATATACCCAAAGTTCAGACGGCCTCAAGCCTTTGAACAATCATCAAGCAGGTATCATCAAGATATTGAATATTCCACGGATAATGATGGGCAAGAATGCCCATTTAACATGTTAAAATCACATATAGGCCGTCTGAAAACCGAAAGACCATCATGACCGCATCCATGTACATTCTTTTGCTGTTGGCACTTATCTTTGCCAACGCACCATTTATTACCACCAAATTCTTCGGCATCATCGCCCTGAAACGCAAACATATCGGCCATCACTTGATCGAGTTGCTGGCAGGCTTCCTTCTTACCTCGATCCTCGCCTATATCCTCGAATCGCGAGCTGGTGCCGTGCATGCCCAAGATTGGGAGTTTTACGCGACCGTTGTCTGCCTCTACCTGATTTTTGCTTTTCCATGCTTTGTATGGCGTTACTTTTGGAATGAACGGAATAGAGAGTAGGATTTGAATTAGGAAAAGGCCGTCTGAAAGATTTTCAGACGGCCTTTATTTTGTTTGATGTTAAATATCGGTTAGAAAACAAGGCTGTTGGGGCGTAAAGCCTTGTCGTGGTGGCGGTTTAACGGTACTATTCTCGGTTAATCCTGTTTTATTCCTATGAAATTGAAAGTATAAGATGATTAATGATATTCAAAAGACAGCTGAAGGCAAAATGCAGCGTTCTCTGGAAGTATTGAAAGACAATTTGGCTAAAGTGCGTACCGGCCGTGCGCATACCGGCCTGCTCGACCAAGTGGAAGTGGAATACTGGGGCAGCATGGTGCCTGTGAGCCAAGTGGCAAACGTAACGCTTTTGGATGCGCGTACGATCGGTGTGAAACCGTTCGAGAGCAATATGGCTGCAAAAGTCGAGAAAGCGATTCGTGATTCCAACTTGGGCCTGAACCCTGCTTCTGTCGGTGATTTGATCCGTGTTCCAATGCCTATGTTGACTGAGGAACGCCGTAAAGATTTGATCAAAGTAGTACGCGGCGAAGCGGAAGAGGGCCGTGTGTCTATCCGCAATGTGCGCCGTGATGCAAACGACCACATCAAAAAATTGTTGAAAGACAAAG
Source organism: Neisseria sp. P0021.S005 (assembly GCF_051956955.1). Classification (NCBI taxonomy): domain Bacteria; kingdom Pseudomonadati; phylum Pseudomonadota; class Betaproteobacteria; order Neisseriales; family Neisseriaceae; genus Neisseria; species Neisseria sp. P0021.S005. The sequence goes on from NZ_JBQCWY010000587.1 coordinate 1,638, forward strand.
AAATTTCTGAAGATGAAGCCCGCCGAGGCGAGGAAGCGGTTCAGAAGTTGACCGACAAATATATTGCTGAGGCAGACAAGCTCTTGGCTGCCAAAGAAGAAGATTTGATGGCGATTTAATCCTGTGTGCAAACCGTTCAGACGGCCTTTGGACGGTTTGTTCCCTGAAAGGCAGACATGAAAAGCAGTACGCAGACGATTTTGGAACACTCTGCCATCCCCCGACATATTGCCGTGATTATGGACGGCAACGGACGTTGGGCAAAGAAGCGTTTTCTTCCCCGTGTG
>NZ_JBQCWY010000588.1:0-1914 GCF_051956955.1 Neisseria sp. P0021.S005
ACCTTTGGCACGTTTGGCGGCCGCAGTGGAAATGGCCGGTGAATCAGATAAAGCCAACAGCCATATTTTCGATGCGATGGTTAACCAAAAAATCAACTTGGCCGATACCGATACCCTGAAAAAATGGCTGTCCGAGCAAACAGCGTTTGACGGCAAAAAAGTATTGGCTGCATTTGAAGCGCCCGAAAGCCAAGAGCGTGCGGCTCAAATGGAAGAATTGACCAATAAATTCCAAATCAGCGGCACACCGACCGTTATCGTCGGCGGCAAATACCAAGTCGAATTTAAAGACTGGCAGTCCGGCATGACCACGATTGACCAGTTGGTGGACAAAGTACGCGAAGAGCAGAAAAAGCCACAATAAGTTGAAGGCTGAATGAATAAAGGCCGTCTGAAAATAGATTTCAGACGGCCTTTTATATTAGATGTTATAGAAGAAATGGTTGCTTAAGGTCTCATGATTTTAAATCTGAATACAAAACCAAAACGCCGTCTGAAACTTTTCAGACGGCGTTTTCTGTCAAATCGGCTTACAAACCTGGGAACATGCCTTTCATTCCCTTCATGCCTTTGGCCAAGCGCATCAGTTTGCCCAAGCCGTTGCCGCTGAACATCTTCATCATTTGTTGCATTTGTTCAAACTGTTTGAGCAATTTGTTCACTTCCTGCACGGTCGTGCCTGCACCCATTGCAATACGGCGTTTGCGGCTGGCTTTGAGCAGGGCAGGGTTGGCGCGTTCTTTTGGAGTCATTGAGTTGATGATGGCTTCTACTTTGCCCATCGCTTTTTCGGCCGTGCCTTCGGGGATTTGTTTCGATATTTGACCCAGTTCGCCCGGCATTTTCGACATCAGGTTTTCCAAGCCGCCCATATTGCGCATCTGCTGGATTTGTTCTTTAAAGTCATTGAGGTCGAAGCCTTTGCCTTTTTGCAGCTTTTTCGCCATTTTGGCGGCAGCTTCTTCATCAATACCTTTTTGAACGTCTTCAATCAGGGTCAATACGTCACCCATGCCGAGGATACGGCTGGCAAGACGGTCGGGGTGGAAAGGTTCGAGGCCGTTGATTTTCTCGCCGACGCCGATAAATTTAATCGGTTTGCCGGTCACATGGCGTACGGACAATGCCGCACCGCCGCGCGAGTCGCCGTCCATCTTGGTCAATACGACACCGGTCAGCGGCAGGGCTTCATTAAATGCCTGAGCAGTGTTCACAGCATCCTGACCCAGCATGGCATCGATAACGAACAAAGTTTCAACCGGGTTGACCGCCGCATGAAGCGCTTTGATTTCGTTCATCATCTCTTCATCGATTGCCAAACGGCCGGCGGTATCGACCATCAAGACATCGTAAAAATGTTTTTTGGCGTAATCGACGGCGGCAGTTGCAATCTCAACCGGTTTTTGGTTGGTATCGGATGGGAAAAAGTCCACGCCGACCTGTTCGGCCAACAGACGCAGCTGTTCAATCGCGGCAGGGCGGTAAACGTCGGCAGATACCACTAAGACTTTTTTCTTCTGATCGTTTTTCAGCAGGCGGGCGAGTTTGCCGACGGTTGTTGTCTTACCGGCACCCTGCAAACCGGCCATTAAAACAATGGCAGGCGGTGAAACCGACAAATCCAGCGTTTTGTTTTCCTTGCCCATCAATTCGACTAAGGCTTGGTTAACCACACCAATAAAGGCTTGGTCAGGCGTCAGGCTGCCGACGACTTCTTGGCCAAGGGCCTGTTCTTTGACTGTGTTGACGAATTCTTTAACGACGGGCAATGCAACGTCGGCTTCCAGCAGGGCAAGACGAACCTCGCGCAAGGCTTCTTTAATATTGTCTTCGGTCAGCGTTGATTGGCCGCGAATATTTTTAAGTACCTTGCTGAAGCGGTTGGTCAGGTTGTCTAACATACTTATCCTTGAT
>NZ_JBQCWY010000589.1:0-1910 GCF_051956955.1 Neisseria sp. P0021.S005
TCATCGTTCGCAAAATCTCTAGCGGCGAAGGTGTAGAACGTACTTTCCAACTGTACTCTCCTACCGTAGAAAAAATCGAAGTTAAACGCCGTGGTGACGTACGTCGCGCCAAACTGTACTACTTGCGTGGCCTGACCGGTAAAGCGGCCCGCATTAAAGAAAAATTGCCTGCTCGCAAAGGTTAATCGCTTTCTTCAAAAACCCACTTCAATGAAGTGGGTTTTTTGTTTTTATACAAGATCTCCTCGTCTTTCTTACACAATCCTGTAAGCCAATCACAATTCCCATCTCACGCATAAACTTAAACAGAATCATAACCCCCTACTTTTGACCTCTATAAAAAAGGCCGTCTGAAACAAAAGATTCAGACGGCCTTGAATTACATCGGGCGGTTATTTAAACCATCCTGCTAATGCTGGAATACGTGATAATAACAGTGTATCCAAAATCCAAATAACAGCGATTGCGGCAATAGCCGTCGGGAAAATCACAGCCAAAATAAGAAGTGGCACAGCCATTGCCCACCATACCGGCAATTTGATTTTCTGTGCAGGAGGAACCAAACCACGTGCTTCCGAAGGACGGCGCTTCCACCACATCACACAGCCGCTGACACAGATAAAGATAATCGCCAGACAGAACAAGACATTTGCCAATACGCTCCACCAGCCCAGTGTACCCATATGCAAAGCAATACTTGCTGCCATGAATTTACCAAACCAGTTGTAATCATCGAAATGAATATCAGCCAGGACTTTGCCGCTGTATTGATCGATGTGTACCGTACGATCCGCAGTCGGACTAATCATATCGTAGCTCATTGAGTCTTGCGACAGCGTCCATACGCCGGTTTCGCCTTTAGGTAGGTTCAACTGATAGCGGCCTTTGAAGCCAATTTCGCGCGCAAAGCGGTCAACCGTTTCCAACGTCATCGGTTCACTTGGATTAATGCCGTTTTCGCCCAGTGTCGTACCGGAAACCGGCATAGGCGTCAGCTCTAAAATCCACGGCACTTCTTTGGATTTGCCATCATTCAACACATCGCCATGGGTTGGCACGGAAGATACCGGATTAGGCTCCACACCCCATTTGCCGGCTGGGAATTGGCTCCATGCCTGCACAGCCTTACCACCCCAAATACCTGCCCAAGCAATACCAGACAAACAGAACAGCAGCAAAATCAAAGAAACCCAAGAGCCAACCGCACCGTGCAGGTTGCGCCACCAAGAACGGCCTTTGCCTGCTTTAGGTAAAAGGACGGCCTTCAGACTACGCTGTTTTACCCACCACAAATAAATACCGGTCACAATCATGATGATGGTTAGCGATGCAGCAGTTTCCAACAGGTAGTCACCAGTCGCACCCATCATCATATCGCCATGGATTTCGTCCATCGTGTGATACCAGCCTTGACCGCGCGGTATCGTATTCACGACTTTTGCCGTATAAGGATCAACGGCAACCATAGTGGCTTTATCGTCGTTGTTCACACGAAATACGGCCACCATATCATCTGCGCGCGGCGCAATATATTGCACCACAGAAGCAGTTTCCGGATTCACAAACTGTCTGGCGGCTTCAGCTTGAGCCGACAAAGGCTGCACCACTGCTTGCGGCGTAACATGTATCCGCTCGCCTTCTTTACCGGTGATATTGGCAAATAGCAGCATTCCCAACCCTGTAACAGCCAGCAGAGTTAAAAACGGCGCGACCAAAAGTCCGGCATAAAAATGCCATCGCCAAACAGTCAAATAACGGCGGTTAGCCTGTTGTTCATTTTGGGAAGTTGGTTTTGTTTCCATATATTCTCTTTATATAATTAAAGCAGACTAATCCTTAAGGATTATTAGCAAGCATTGTAATCAAAACCATTCATTTACGAAACCGTTTTTCAAGCGTAGCTTTGAAAT
>NZ_JBQCWY010000590.1:0-1907 GCF_051956955.1 Neisseria sp. P0021.S005
GCAGGCTTCCGTGTCGAATTGGATTTGCGTAACGAAAAAATCGGTTACAAAATCCGTGACAACAGCCAATACCGTTTCCCTTATCAAATCGTTGTCGGCGATAAAGAGAAACAAGAAAACAAAGTTGCGGTACGCCGCAAAGCAGAAGACTTGGGTTCTTTGAATGTCGATGATTTTATTGCGCAATTGCAGCAAGAAATCACTGACGCCCTCGTCAATCATTAATTTTTATAGGAGTATTCATCATCGCTCAAGAACGCGAAGCACGAATCAATGGTGAAATTACCGCCAAAGAAGTGCGATTAATCAGTGAGTCAGGCGATCAGCTTGGTGTCGTTTCAGTTCGTGAAGCTCTGGCTATGGCCGAAGAGCAAGATGTCGATTTGGTAGAAATTTCCCCGACTGCCAAACCGCCCGTATGCAAACTGATGGATTACGGTAAATACAAATACCAACAAGCCAAGAAGCGCGACGAAGCCAAGAAAAACCAAAAGCAGGTACAAATCAAGGAAATTAAATTCCGTCCGGGTACTGATGAAGGCGACTATCAAATCAAGATGCGCAACATCAACCGCTTCCTTGCCGATGGTGACAAAGTCAAAGTGACATTGCGTTTCCGCGGTCGTGAGATGGCCCACCAACAATTGGGCGCCCAACTGCTTGAACGCGTAAAAGAAGAGTTGGCTGAAGTGGCACAAATCGAGTCCTTCCCTAAAATGGAAGGCCGCCAAATGGTGATGATGATTGCGCCTAAGAAGAAATAAAGCTATAATGCAAGGCTTATTTCGATTGCCGCTCGGAATAAGGTTTAATTAGCGGCAAAAACCGTGGTATTTTGGGTTCCAAGTGTTTGAAATTTTATTTCAAAACCCCTTATACCTTATCTAATAACGAATGGAGTTTTCCAATGCCTAAAATGAAAACCAAGTCTAGCGCGAAAAAACGCTTTAAAGTACTGGGTAACGGTGGTGTAAAACGCGGTCATGCGTTCAAAAGTCACATCCTGACCAAAAAAACCACTAAAACTAAACGTCAATTGCGCGGCACCGCTATGGTGGATTCACGCGATTTGGCTTCTGTTGCTAAAATGTTGCCCTACGCTTAAGGAGTTTAGAATATGCCACGCGTAAAACGCGGTGTTACCGCTCGTGCTCGTCACCAAAAAGTCTTCGCGTTAGCCAAAGGCTACCGCGGTCGTCGTAAAAACGTTTACCGTGTTGCCAAACAAGCGGTAATGAAAGCCGGTCAATACGCATACCGTGACCGTCGCCAACGCAAACGTCAATTCCGTCAACTGTGGATCGTTCGTATCAACGCAGGTGCCCGTGAAAATGGTCTGTCTTACAGCAAATTCATGAACGGCCTGAAACGCGCTGCTATCGAAATCGACCGCAAAGTATTGGCTGATTTGGCTGTATTCGACAAAGCTGCATTTGCACAATTGGTTGAAAAAGCTAAAGCTGCTTTGGCTGCTTAATTCGATAAGATTATTTAAAAAGGAAGCGTATGCTTCCTTTTTTCTTTTCTTAAAGAAATCCTATGTAGTTGATTTTCTTTCTTTAAACTCTATTTTTTTATACTAATTTGCGATAAAATAGGCCTCTCTTATCAAACGGATTGGCCGCAGTAAGACAAAAGGCCGTCTGAACGGGTTTGCAATCAAATCCAACAGACGGCTTTGTTGTTTCAGACGGCCTGCCATCAACAAACAGACGATAAACCACCATGGAAAATGTAAACCGTATCGTTGCAGAAGGTATTGCCGCTATTGAAGCCGCGCAAGACTTCAATGCCTTAGAACAAATTAAAGCACGCTATCTTGGTAAAACCGGCGAATTGACCGGACTTTTGAAAACTTTGGGTCAAATGTCTCCTGAAGAGCGTAAAACCATAGGCGCGCACATCAA
>NZ_JBQCWY010000591.1:0-1897 GCF_051956955.1 Neisseria sp. P0021.S005
ATGTGGCGAAGGCAAATGCGGTTCAACCGTGGAAAAAGCCCACGCTAAAAAAGGCAAAGCATCTAAAGCTAAAGCTGCCAAAGTAGTAGAAGGTAAATGTGGCGAAGGTAAATGCGGTTCTAAATAATCCTGCAACATACCTTTAACAAAGTCGCATTTTATAAACAAAAATGCGACTTTGTCGTTCATACGGCATCATAACAGGACATCACCATGATTCAACACGCAGGCTTGGGCTACCGCCGCGACTTGGCGGAAGACTTCCTCTCGCTTTCAGACGACAGCCCGATACGCTTTATCGAAGCCGCCCCCGAAAACTGGCTGAAAATGGGCGGCAGGGCGCGCAAACAGTTTGACCGCGTGGCGGAACGGCTGCCGCTGGCGTTGCACGGATTATCCATGTCGTTGGGCGGACAAGCACCGCTGGATACTGCCTTGATAGACGGAATCAAAGAAATGATGCGCCGTTATGACTGCACGTTTTTCTCCGACCATTTGAGCTATTGCCACGACGGCGGTCATCTTTACGATTTGTTGCCGCTGCCTTTCACTGATGAGATGGTGAAACATACCGCGCGCCGTATCCGCGAAGTGCAAGACCGTTTGGGCTGCCGCATCGCCGTGGAAAACACCTCCTACTACCTGCATTCTCCGCTTGCCGAGATGAACGAAGTCGAGTTCCTCAACGCGGTTGCCCGTGAAGCCGACTGCGGCATTCATTTGGATGTGAACAATATTTACGTCAACGCCGTCAATCACGGCCTGTTGTCGCCCGAAGCCTTTTTAGAAAATGTGGACGCAGAGCGCGTGTGCTATATCCACATTGCCGGACATGACGTCGAAACGCCGGAATTGTTGATTGATACGCATGGCGCGGCGGTTTTGCCGACCGTTTGGGATTTACTCGAACTGGCCTATGCCAAACTGCCGACGATTCCGCCCACCCTGTTGGAACGCGATTTCAATTTCCCGCCTTTTGCCGAACTCGAAGCCGAAGTCGCTAAAATCGCCGACTATCAAATGCGTGCCGGAAAGGAATACCGCCGTGCAGCCTGAAACCTCCGCCCAATATCAACACCGCTTTGCCCAAGCCATACGCGAAGGCAAAGCCGAAGACGGATTGCCGCAAGAGCGTCTGAACGTCTATATCCGCCTGATACGCAACAATATTCACAGCTTTATCGACCGCTGTTATACCGAAACGCTGCAATACTTTGACAGCGAAGAATGGGGCCGTCTGAAAGAAGGTTTCGTCCGTGACGCGCGCGCCCAAACGCCCTATTTTCAAGAAATCCCCGGCGAGTTCCTCCAATATTGCCAAAGTCTGCCGCTTTCAGACGACCTCTTGGCATTGATGGACTTTGAACACACCCAGCTGCTCGCCGAAACCGCGCAAACCGACAGCCAAGCAGTCCATACCGATTCAGACGATTTGGCTTACACCCTTTCTCCCGCCGCCTTTGTGCGCCGTTATCAGTATGACGTGACGGACGAATTGCATGAGGCGGAAACCGCCGTTTTGGTGTGGCGCGATAAGGAAGACGACGTGATGTACCAAACCCTCGACGGTTTCGACGCCTTATTGCTGGAAACGCTGGCAGAGACGCCCACTTCCCTAAACGGCCTGCAAACCATGCTGGCAGAGTTCATGCCGTCTGAAAACGCTTGGCAGGACGCATTAAGGCAGAAATGGACGGATTGGTGGGAACAGGGCATTTTGGTTGCGGCATAAATCAAGGCCGTCTGAAACGGGCGCAGTCGGTTTCGGTAAAACAAAAATACTACTGAAATCGTTTATAGATTCAATCGCATGCTCTTGCCGTATCAGCGTAAAATCAAAAGTATATTGATCATTCATTTCATACTGATACATTATGGCCCTACCCGAACTGACCGA